>PBOL01000020.1 GCA_002725315.1 Methanobacteriota archaeon
GATTGGGTTCTCTGGTCTGTCTGCGCCGTTCTGGTGCCTGAACCACTCGTGCATGCCAATTACCGAGATGGCGGTCAATCCCGTAATGAGTCCTAGAATTAGGAATGAGTTGTCATCGATCCCTTCCAAGCTTGTAACGTACCAAATGGCGTAGACAAGCATCAGTCCCCCTGCTACCAGAGAAGCGTACAATCCAGCCATTGATGTATCAAATTCTGAACTTAGAACTGCATTTTCGGGGTTGTTACTCATGCATCTCCTTTGCTAGGAGAGGATATGGACTTAGCCCCGGATTACTTGGAATCTAACTGAATTCTATACATGGCAAAGTGCTCCATCAAACACGGTTCCTGTTTCCATCCTGAGTGGTTCCTCGCCTTTCCTGAAGGCGGTCGCGGTACCTGTGAGGATTCCTCGATTTCCATCCCATTGGACGAACGAGCCCTCCCACATGCCCAAGACTGGGGTGTCACTCGCTCGGTGGAACTCGGCTATTCGCTGTGCCCTCGACTCTCCGTAATGCTGGGTCAGAACATCCCCCTCCATGAAGTGGATCTTTCCCGGATGGTAATGAGGGTTGATCTGGAATGGTACTATTCCAAGTGAATAGAATGATGGCGGTAGTGTGATTGGCATGTCGTTAGTGGTCTTCATTGACGGGCAGGCCACGTTTGCTCCCGCACTGACTCCTAGGTATGGAGCCCCTGAGAGCACCCTCTCGCGAATTGGGCCAATGAGCCCCTTCTGGTGAAGTTCATCGATTAGAAGGAACGAATTGCCCCCTCCGACATAGATCCCATCCATTCCAGATATGGCTGACAACGGGTCATCGAAGGATTCGATTCCGACCAGACGAGGTCCTTCTGAACCTAGGAATTCCTGCATCCTCAGGGTGTATTCTGAGTGTTCATGGGAAGCATATGGTATGAAAAGAACGTCTTGGCAATCATGGAAGTTCGCGGAAACAATCTCTCGATAGGTCTCCCTCCTCTCCTCGGTAGCAATTCCGCCGCTTCCCAGCAAGACTCGGATGGCCTTGTAGTCAACCATTGAAACCCCCTGCTGCCAATCAGACTTGAAGTCCTCGTTGAAATTGATAGTAGCCACCTATAGGCTATTTATCAACGAAATTCTCTTTCTGGCTAGTTCCAATGCATTGTTTGCGGCCCACCATTGTTCATTGGAAATACAAGACCTAGTTTGCTGGATTCTCTTTCGAAGTTCGTCATCATTTGAGAGTTCATCAGACATACTTGCCATGTCTTCCAATCCTATCAGACCAGACCCAACAAGCTGCTTCAATCGGCCAATCCTGATACTCTCCTTTTCCTGGACCACCCTGTCTCTTCTTTCTTGATAGGTCTCCCTTATTCCAGTCAACCTCTCGTTTGCATCCCTTTCGAGTTCGAGCGCTTTTTCCATCTCTAGCATCCTTTCTCTAAGTCTTCTCTGTTCTCTCTCTCTTCTTCGCTCCTCTCTCTCTCGATCACTTCTCTCTTCGTCGGTCTCTCTGAAGCCGGTCTCGTTCTCATTGGAGTTCCTTTGATCCTCTAGCTTCCTATCCCTCCGCTCAGCCCTCTCTCTCCTTCGCCTCTCTCCATCTGTCTCCCTGATTCCAGTCTCCTCAGCATTAGACCTTCTTTCTCTTTCCAGTGCAATCATCCTAGACTTTCGCTTCCTGACATCTCTAATGGTTTGCTCAAAGTCTGTTTTGGCCAAATATTCGCCCAATGCATTGCAATTCCTGAACATCACAGTTGCACATACGAAGTCTGTGGCAGTAGCACCTTTTCCCAGGAGGCAGACTCGCTCGGCTTCATTCCTCCATTCTGTGTACCAGTGCGTCGAAACGTAGAGTTGCAGGTGGTTATCCCTGCGCAATATCTTCTTCTTGACGGTCTTCGATACATCGACGATGATTGTTACTCCGGCAGTCTCGGTTGATATCACGCCTTCTCCTCTAATCGTCCAGTACCTAGTCCCGGGGTTTCTTCTTAGCTCACCGATAAGAAGGCCAAGTCCCTTCGTTTCTGGCTCGGTCATTATCCCAATAGCACTTGGCTCGATTAGATCCGTGATTGTTCTTAGTAAATTCTTGCAGACTACTGATCTCTCTGCCATCACCTGTCTAACTATTTCCTCTAAGTCTTCGACTCCTGGACTAAGTGGAAAACTGCTGCTGTTTGTCTTCAGTTCACCTGTTTCTAGACGTTCGTCGACGCCCAATGCAGGAGAAGGAACAGGGGGGAGGTGAATCCTACGCGTTCGTCTAGGCACGAAGACGTTCCTAGGGGTTGCTAATCGCCTAAACCTCCTACGACTGGTCATAAGATGGCCTCCATTGGATATAAACGACGATACTCTAGAACCGCTGAAAGTTGATCTCTGCGCATTTCTTCGTTGAAAATCCTAATAATCTCAGACAATGTTTCTCCTTCGCTGAAATCATAATCCAAGGGAGCATAGATTGCACCGATATTTTCTGACTCAATGAATGGTTTCGAGATAGTAGCCCCTTTGCATACTGTAAGGAGATTCAGAAGGTTAAATCCTTGAAGAGAGTTTATCTCTGATGCAGCTATTTTAGCATGAATGTGTGCAGAACCATCGAGATCTTCTATCCGTGAAGGATAACCCGGTTTAGCGAATCCATGATTGAGGAAAATTATGATTGTGGGCATGTATTCCATGGTGGAAAAAATGCTATTTCCTGAATTGTCTCTTAATGAAGGAACATAAATTTCTTCGATTTTGACATCACAATTACGAAAGGGGTAACTATTGTGAAGATAAAGTCTGATCGAGCCAATAGTATCAGAAAATATGACGTGGTTTGCATTTTTTTCTAAATCATCTCTATCTTTAGCACCAATAACCAGAATCGAAAATTCTGGATTTTGATTAGAATTAAGGTATTCTGCCATTGTTCTGTCAATCTGTATCTTGATTTTTCTTGCACACCCTCTAACTCCCGCCAGAGCCAATAGGGGTTCATTTTCGTTTTCAGAAGTCATTCCATCCCCTCCGGGACTTCCAATAGTGCCAATATCTCCTCCTCTAGCTCGATTCCCTCAGAATTCAGTGACATCACCACGCCCAGGCCGAACATGGTCAACTGCGAGTTGCCCTTGCCATCATCGACGACCAAGTCGTGAGCGCTGATCATGCTCCCGTCGTGATCGTAAGTTGTCACAGCCAGAAGGCAGGGGAAGCTGAGATTTGTTACCAAGGAGAGCCTAGCGGAGAGATGTGCATTGGGGACTTGGTCGCCAGCACCCATCTTCTCAGCGTTTAGAACGGCATGTTCGTCTCGTAAATGCTCGGGAATGAAGAGAGAAGCAGCAGTAACTAGGAAGGTGGATAGATCATAAATTGGCATCTTCCCGATCCTACCACTATAGAATTCCTCGGCGTTTCTCTGAATCTCCCTCTGTGTTTCGAAAATAACCTTGCTGTTTCTTACATAAGAGGCAAGCTCTGAATCGTAATTCTCGTTAATTAGGTGCTTGTTTGAATCAATGTATCTGCCCAAATGATTGGTAAGTAATTCGTTAAGGTAAGAAGGGGATCTGAATTCGTTCATCTTCATCTTTTATTCCACCTAAGATTAATGTGGCCACAATAAGGACAAGATGGCCATTCCCACCTGATCGAATTAACGCAATTTCCGCACTTCTTCAGGGTCATTTTTTGATTTCTCCTTTTGGAAATTAACTGGAAAATAGAAGTAACAGTCGCTTATTTCGTAATGAATGTAAAATCAACATAAATCGATTAACTGCTTTACAATTTAACATAAAATTTCTCCGCTACTCGTAGCCAGGTAGACTAGTCGGGCGCCCTATATGAAGTCACTGAGTTGGTGATCCTAGGCTAGGGATTTGTCCAGACGCTGGGCAACCGTCCTGAGACGCCTCATAGTACGGTCAGCAAGCCGGGAAACCCTCTCTGATACCTCTGTCGAGTCGGCTCCAGCAAGCCTGATCCCGAAAGGCATTCTTCCCCCCAGTGTGTTCAGCAGGATTCGCTGATCTCCAAGTGAGACTTGAGAAAGAATTGATTCCACTTTGCTGATGTCCAGGTTTCCTTTGGAAGCCCCCTCAATCAATTTCTTTGACACAGATTCGTCCAGCCTTCCCAGGCCCCCCCTTGTCATCAGCCACTCCTCGCCGCGAGCGTCATGCTGCCGAGTTAGTCCTGAGAAAACGTCCTGTGCGATTCTTTCCACCATTGGAACACGCTCGATCAATGCTGAGCTCCTCATTCTTTCCACTGATGTCTGAATTCGTGATCTGCTCTCGGAGAGCCTTTCTGAAAGAGATTGTATGGTTATCGGATGCTGGGACTCGGCAAAATGAGTTAGCAGAGATTTGGCAAGGCCATTGTTACTGTTCCTCTCGCCCCCAAGTCCCAGGTCGTTAACCAGTGCTGCCAGGGTATCTTCGCCATCTCTTCTAGCTCCGGGTTCGGAGATTTGTATTGAAAAGGGGACTTCCTCTTGCTCTATCTCCGTCTTCATCCTAGATTCCGATTCGACTACGAGCTCAGACAGTTCGGCTAGTCTGATTTCCAGTATTGCCTTTGCTTGAACGCAAGAAAGGCCTACTGCTGCAGAAATCGAACCGCCCCTCAGAACGTGAACGTGCCACTTCCCTTCCACTTCTGTGGAGACTAGCCCGCTAGTCTTGAGTTTCGACATCTGGTGATGGGTTCCCGTGTGTGAGAGTCCGCTTGCTTCTCCAATGTCCCTGGTGTCCCATCCCCTCAGCGGATCAACCAGAAGGGCATCCCGCATGATCCTGTGTAGAGCGCCCCTTTCTTCGTCGCCCCACTGGTCTGTTCTGCGGCGAATGAGCCCCATCGAATCCAACAGCCATGATAGCAGGACGTCGGGGTCCTTGCTACCAGTTGGCATCGGACGCTCGAGCAACCTCAGTTTGAACACAGAGTATCCGCGTATTCCGAGGCACAAGAGGCTTGGCTATGCCAGAGTATCGGTCAGACGTATTCCGAACGTATTTCCAGCCAAGGGTAGTCGATGTTTGACATGCCCAGACCGAGAAGATGGGGGGCTAGGGAGAGCCGGCCGTAACTCACTATTCCCCTCCTCCGAAGAACTCCGATTGCGGAGTGGACTGTGGTCCTTGAGTGTCCAAGATCTCGGGCTAGTTGGGCCTGAGTAGTAGGAGTGGGGGATTCTGACAGCCTGTTCACAATCTTCCTCTGTATGCCAGATAGCCCAACTGGTAGCATTGCCGCTGCCGTGGCCTCGTCCGTGACCCCGGTGCCCTCCAGTATCTCCACCTGCGCGGGAGCACCGGCATAGTAGCAAGTGCGTCCATTAATCGGAACTATGGTTACCGATCGCTCATTGACTAGCACTTTCAGGTGATGTCGAAGAGTTCCGTTCGCAGCGTTCAACTGCCTTTGCATTTCCCGGAAATGTATCCCAGGAGATCTTTCCAGAGTCCTAAGAATCCTGCCACGCAAGGGATGCTCCCAGGAATGGTCATTCGGAGAGGATAGCGTGCCCCTTGTTAATGCAGGGGCGAATGGCAGGAATGATGCGATCCCAACCGCTCCCGCAGCAATAGCCGTCAGCGCATCAGAGGCCCAAGGGTGGGAATCCCTCCACTGCTGGATCAGAGGCATGTCTCGACCTCGCATTCCTAGCATGCTTTAAGCATGCGTTCGATTGAGTCGTGAATGCTCACAATCATTGAGAGTGCCTGACTACCCTGTCCTGATGTATCTTCATGTATGCCACCAAGGGCCCTAGGAGCCTTCCAGCATCACGCCCGTGATCGGTCAGCCTGTAAATCACGCGAATAGGGGGCCCATCCTCGACAACCCGATCAACTAGCCCCGACTCTGAGCACTTTGTGAGCTTGTCCGATAGGGTTCTCGAGCTGATACCTCGCAGTAACTTGCGCATCTCGTTGAATCTTCTCTCCCCGGCAATGTATAGGGTTGCAAGTATCTCGATGGTCCATCTTGAGCTGAAGATGCTGAAGGCATCTACTGCAGCGTCAACCTCCCAATCTATACCGAAGTTCTCATCTGAATAACTATCGAAGATCGATCTGATCTGACGACCCTCCTCCTTGACGTCGTTTATAGCAGTCTCAACTTTCTTGAAGTCCTCATGAGTTATTTCCATAGGTTGTCTAGGCATTGTAAATCTAGTATCGAGATAGGTATCTAGTGTATAAAATGCACCATAGTGTGCTCTAAGAAACCTCGGTGTTTATTAGCAAAAACCTGTTCGCTTGGTGTAGAAACCACACTAGGTTTAAAGAGGAAACTGATAATGGATAGATGGCTGCAAGAATGGACGAATGAAGTGATGAATATGTGGGACCTCAGAGAAGCTACAAAACGCTATACTGAGAGTGAGGAGGTTGCTTAGATGACGATGATCGATATGATCGTAAGAGCGATGGCGGACTGTAGGGCCCCAGCCTGGTCGGAGTTCCCTAGAAGAAGGTGAAATGATGGTTATGATGGGGTTACAGGCAATATCTGTCTGTCCCTCATGCGGGTCCCCGTGCCTTGTCTACAGAGAGTACGTATCAACTGACATTAGGACGACATCATGCATGACTTGCGGTGTCGTGTCGCTGACAGTTGGCTAGTTGCCTTTGTACTCAGGGCGCCGACCCTCGATGAGGGCGGACAACCCCTCGAGAGCGTCGTTTGTGTCGAAAGTAGGCTCGAGTTGATCTAGTTCCTTCTGCAGACCGGCGGAAAGGTCGTCACCCGTGGCAATTGCTTGCTCTAGCAGTATGCTAGAAGTCCTGAGTGCAAGGGGGGCGGCCCTTGATAGAGCCTTGAGCTGCCTTGCCACATGGGGGTCTTCTGGGTCTAATCCCTCTGGAACCGAACCGGATAAGATTGATTCCACGTTTGAGTCAGAGTAGAATGAGACTGAGAATGCTGCCAATGGGTGCGAGGGGTCTGTTGGTTGGCCGGGATACTTGTTCTCGGGCTTCCCGACTGAGGAGATTTCGGACACTGTTTCTGAGACCTCTGCGGCAGGAACAATGTGGGTGAGTAGCCCGAAGGCCCTTGCAGTGCTTGGATCGAGGAAATTTCCTCCAAGAACTGCAAATCTCGCTGCCTCGATGCCGCAAATTCGAGCGGTCCGCTGAGTTCCTCCGAGGCCTGGAAAAATTCCAATACTCGTCTCTGGGAATCTGAGCATCGTGCGCTCGGTCCCTATCCTATAGTCGCAAGACAGTGCAAGTTCGAGCCCCCCACCTAGTGCAAGTCCGGTAGCAAGGGCGATTGTGGTGTGAGGGCTTGACTCGATTGAGTTCAGAACTGCATGGCCGTTTGCCGTGAAGTCGTAAAGACGCTGGAAGTTGTCTTGGGTGATCATGTCGACGAAGAACTTGACGTCCGCACCGGCCACGAACGCCTTGCCAGCCCCCTCCAGCACGATCGTGTCGATGTCTGTTCGCGAGTTGAGTTCCTCTATTGCAACGCCCAGTTGCTCCATGACAGTCACATTTAGCGCGTTCATCGCCTCTGGACGATTGATGAGAACCGTGGCCACTCGTCTCTCAACACTAACATCAACGTAGTTGAAATCGAATGGCTTCTCCCTATTGGAGAACCACTCGGGAATCTCTAGGCCCGCCAACTCAGCGTATTCACTGGCCATCCTAGATGCTTCCACCACGCCAATCCTGTTTGCTAGCTCAAAGGGTCCGATGCTCCAACGGAGGCCCACCTTAGCCCCCCTATCTACGTCCTCCATGCTGCATATCCCCTCCTCCACTATCTGGGAGCAGACTGCGAAGGCCTGACCCATCAGCCTCTCCTTTATCTTCCGGGATGAGTCCTCGCTGCATTCATTTTCCTCTCCAATCTCCCACATCTCACCCCTGTCGACAAGAGAGCGCATGTTGTCCGCCCCTGCGAAGCGAGGTACAGATAGCTGCTCAGAAAGATAGTCGCTGCTGTGCAAAGCGATGGTAGGCCCAGTGAGGTTCATCAGACCGAAGGGACCGAGTCCTATTCGGAACTCTCGGCACGCCACAGCATCGATTTGCGCGGCCGTAGCGACGCCTTCCTCAAGGAGCCTGCAAGCCTCGTTAATCCACGGAACGAAGAAGCGGTTGACGACGAAGCCAGGACGGTCCTTGCATACTATGATCACCTTTCCCATGGTCTTGCAGTACTGCTCCACAGCGTCCATCGTCTCCCGGGATGTAGTGTCCGCAGGAACAATTTCCACAAGCCTGTTCTTTGCCGGATGGTAGAACCAATGCATTCCGACGAAACGATCCTTCCTATCGACTTGCTTTGCGAGCTCGTTCACTGATAACGAAGATGTGTTGGTTGCCAGTATCGTTCCCTCTCCACAAGTGCCGTCCAAGCTAGAGAAAATCTGTTGTTTGAGATCGAAGTCCTCGAACACTGCCTCGATGACCAGGTCAGTTTCGGGGGAGACGTTCTCATGGCCGACCACTCCAGTTATCCTACCCTTGATTTCCTCGATCTGTTCAGGTCGGAATATCCTCCTCTCCAGTGCCTCCTGCAGAAACTTGTCTATCGTCGCATTTCCCCTGTCAACCAATTTCTGATCAGTGTCCACCATCTGGACCGAGAACCCCTCAGTGGCGCTCTTCTGGGCGATGCCCGAGCCCATATTGCCGGATCCAATTATCGCTACCGATTGTACCATGTCTGGCCGGATGAAGTGCAAGACATAACTGCAACGGAGGGGCGTTCAATCAGTGAATGAGCAAATCCCAGATCCTCCGGGCATGAGCATCGGGGCTCAGGTCAAGTTCTGAAATCCTAGCCCTGCCCCTAGAAGCCCACTCTTCCCTGGTTTTCTGGTCAGATGCCTGCTCCAGTGCAGAGTGCCACTCCTCGACGTCCCCCCTAGCAATGAGTCGTCCGTTCTCTCCGTCCACAATGGTATCCCTGAAGCCTCCCTCATCAACAAATAGAGCGGGTGTTCCCACCGAGAAAGACTCGATTGGGGTGAGTCCGAATGACTCATTGTGAGCCAGTCCTATCATGGCTCTAGCGCCCCTCATGAGACTAACCAATTCGGGTGAAGTAAGCCTGGGAGCAAACCATAACTTCACCCCCATAGATTCAGCGTGGGACCTGAGCATCTCGATTGAGCCCTCGTCCCCCCCTCCCACATGAGCCAAGGAGAGCCCGGTTCCGGAGAGCACGGAAACCGCCTCCCAAGTTCCCTTCGCAAACGATGCCCGACCCACCGTTACGACGTACTCATCCTCACCTGGATAGGGGCTCTCTGGGTCGTCAGAAGACTCCGCAGGGAACTCCTGAGAGTCCACGCAAGGCCACAGTACTCCGGCCTCGATTCCGTAGACCTCCTTGGCCCTCTGTGCAGAGAAGTTCGAGTTTCCACTGACTATCGATCCTTCCCTGGACTTCAGGGACTCGATCAATGAGCCGTCCCTACTCCTAGCCCTTGACAGAGCGGCCTTAGTCAGGGCAAGGTTCCTCCTAGGTGAGCCGTCAACCCTTCGATGGAGAGTCTCCTCATACAGGCCCCTGTGGGGCTCAAGCAGGTGAAGGTGAACCCGAAGGCTCGGAGGAACGTGGTCCAAGATAGGAAGGCTCCCATCTCCGCTTACAAGGTGCATGGCTACGGAGGTGGCCATGGCCTCCTCGAGGCCGACACAGGACGACCATGCCCTAGATGCGGTTCCCCTCCCAGTGTCTAGTATGACAGAAATTGGATCAGTGGATAGTTCCCATTTGGATTCGGGGCAGATTAGCGGTATCCCGTTATCGGAGCACGCCTTCTCCAACTCGGTGGATGGCTGAATGGTTGCCATCGTGACAGCGAAAAGCCCGTTTATCTGCGGGAGTACCCTGATCAGGTCCCGCTCTGCCCCGCCCATTGCCTCGAACGCACCCTTGGCGACTAGGAGCCTAGGTCTGTCATCGTCAGACATTGCCGATGACCCTCCTGTAAACCTCCAGGACTCGGTCCGTGACCCTGTCCCATTGGTACTCCTTCGAAGCCTCCTTTCCGGATGAGCCCCATGAAGAAGAGGTCTCGGGGTCTGAATTTGCGGCCTCGGTCATTGCCCTTGCCAACGAATGGGGGTCCTCAGGCGGGACAGATAGCCCGCATCCGTGCCCCTCCACCATTGCTCCCAGGCCATTGACATCCGCCATGATCACAGGAGTTCCAGAGTGCATTGCCTCGAGCATCACAGTCGGAAGACCCTCAAACCTCGAGGGGATTACGATGCAATCCGAGTTCTCGTAGATCCACCTCTTCTCTGAGTCCGAAACTAGGCCGAGAATCGAGATATGCTCCTTTGCGCGTGAGGATGAAAGTCTGTCTTCAAGCCAATCCGATAGCTCCCCCTTTCCGGCAATCGCCAGATCGAATCCTGGATCTCCCTCGAAGGAGTCCATTGAATCCATTAGCACATCCAGCCCCTTCTGGAAACTCATCCTACCAACGAATGAGATCAGTGGCCTGTCCTCGTCCCTCGATGAGAGTCCATGCGGCTTCTCTGCTGCTTCCTCGACTGGCGTGAACCCATTCGGAATCACTTCGAGACCGCCCCTCACACCCTTCTTCCGGAGCAGGTCCTCGAAGAACGGGGTCAGCACAATGCGGGCATCTGACGAATGCAGCGTCCTTCTCCCTTGAGTAACCCATCTGAGTGCCTTCATAGCCCTGCCAAGAGCCGTCTTCTTGACGTAGTCGTTGTGGTATGTAGTCACCACTGGCTTACCCGTCCTCTTAGCCTTCGAAAGCGTACGTCTGATCAGTATTGGAAGTGTGTCGTGAAGGTGGACTACATCCACATCACTGATGTCAAGTTGGCCCACTGAGACGACAGGGTCGACTCCGCCGAGAACTCTGCTAGGCGGAATCCTGACGACTTCCACACCACCCCTAGTGAAATTTGACTCCTCGTGAGCGGGTACGTCGGCGCACCAGACGGTTACCCTATGGCCCCTTTTGACAAGCTCCCTACCTATCTGCTCCACGTGCTGGTTTCCCCCTCCAACATGTGGCCAGTACCAAACGTGGGCGAGTAGCACGTGCAGTGGCCGGGTCGTGTCCATCAGTTGCCGACTGGGGCTCCCGTTTGAAAACACCCGTAGTCGTGGACTTTGCCAGCATCCTAATTTTAGCCCTGATGCTGGCTCTCGGCATTGTGTTCAGGCGGGTGGTGCTTGCGAGAGCCTCGAAGGACGATTCCGGCTACGGTGCAAACCACTCAGTAATCGAGAGTCTCCTGGACAAGGCCAAGGTCCCCGGATGGACTAGGGCTAAGACACTAGACTTAGACCTGAAATCTCGCTCCCACGAAAAGGGCCTCTCCTCATTGAAAGAGACGGGGGTAGATCTGCTGCATATCACCAACCAAATGGATGCGGGGATGGTGCCCGCTAAGAAAATTGGATTCCCGGTTGCAGTTTCTGTACACGATCTGTACGACTATCGTCCTAGATCCATAGAAGCCGGAGATGTCCCCGTTCCCCTGGGTGATCGCTTTCCCTCCCCCGCCAAGGCCCGTCTACTGTCCTCATGCAAGGAGGGGATGTCAAGAGCTGATCTGCTTCTTTGTGCCTCTGAGAGGACTCTCTTGGAGGCGAGGGATTTGTTCCCAACTACGAAGTGCACCCTAGTCAGAGACTCGGTCGATGACGAGTTCTGGGACCCCAATATGAATCCGAGGAAGAGGGAAGTGCTCGGAGATTCAGGTGACGAAGGAAGGTGCCTGTTAGTCTCAGTTGGGGAGAAGGACCCCCGATGGAGGTCTCAGTTCGTCAGCGAAGTAATCTCGATGGTTCCCGAGGAAGTTCGCTCTGAAATCCTGCTTTATCGGATCGGTGCGGGCAGGATAGACTGGGAAAAGGTCGCGGCCTACTTCCAGCATGCCGAGGCCGTCCTCTACCCAGGTGTTTCTGTTGGTTTCTCGTCTCCCCCGATGGAAGCGATGGCATCAGGATGTCCGGTACTCGCCTCCGATCTGCCGGTGCATGACGAGGTTCTTCCACCTCGGTGCCTTCTCCCGGCAAAAGATCCTGACCAGTGGGTTTCCGCAATTCTGGAGATTCACGCCGAGTGGAGCCGTGCGGGAGGAGTCCCCCGACACATCGATGAAGAGGTCCTCTCGATAGCGAAGTCCTCGTTCGGGAGGGTCGCTCACGGAGAGGCGCTATCGAGGGCCTACTCCATCGTCATGGAATGATAGAAAAGTCAGGATTTGGGAGGAGTCTCATGGACGAAGGTTCGGTTCCTAAGGCTCGTCGATACGATATCGACTGGTTGAGGATCATACTTTTCGGCCTATTGATACCCTTCCACGTCGCAATAGGAGTATACTGGTCGACATACGGCACTGAAGTTAATCCTAATATTGACGAGATTGCTGCTGAGGACAGAAGAGAGTTCGCTGAGGAAAGCAACGACTACACAGCCGAGTCGGTAGACTTCACCAGCATGATTCTGCACTGGATGCACCAGTGGAGGCTTGCAGCACTTTTCATGATCTCAGGAATGGGTACCGCCTTTGCTTTCAAGAGGCGGACCTGGCAGATATTCCTTAACGAACGGATGAAACGACTGTTGGTCCCGATGTTCTTTGGTGCGTGGACGATGGGATTCGCTGGATCAGTGATACTGGGGGCGGAGGAGATGACAGTTGGTGGCCTTACCTCCTCATTCCTGTTCGGAATAGTCTGGAGGAGCCTAATTTTCTGGATCCCCATCTTCGGTAAGTTGGTGGCACTAGGCCATCTTTGGTTCCTGTGGAACCTTTTCCAGTACTCCCTAATTCTTACCCCGGTATTCCACATCGTGAGGAAGAGTCCCGATGGATCTCTCGCCAGGTTCCTTCGCTCATCATTCACCATCCCGAAAGGGATTGGCGCGTTCGTTCTGATGCCCCTCCTTCTCACCATGACTGAGGTGTTCTTCAAGCCCTTTTTTCCCGGGTACATCGGTGTGGCATACGAGTGGTTCTGGTTCCTCCTTTTCTTCGCGTTCGGATACGTCTGCATCACGGCCAAGGAGGAGTACTATCGCTTCATGGAGGACAATAGGTGGCTGATTACCTTCCTAACTGCCCTTTGGACCATAGCATTCCTCTGGATTCGTCTAGAGCAGCATGACTCGGGCATCCCGTACGTCGACGGTGGCTGGCTGGAGAATGGAATAATCCACAACAGGATGACGCTGCTTGCATGCGTAATCCACAGTTTCCACGCCTGGTTCTGGTGCCTCACACTGTTCTCCTGGGGTGCGTATCTGCTTAACAGGCCGAGCGAGAGGCTAGCCTACCTCAACCAGGGAGTCTACCCATTCTACATCGTACATATGCCATTGACGTTCGCAGGACTTAGGGTAGCTTCGGAAGTCGGTCTCAGGGACTACGCCGCAGTTTTCGTAGCGACAGCATTCGTAGTGCTCACCTGCTGGATATTCTTCGAAGCCGTACGCCGAACAAGTATCACAAAATTCCTGTTCGGAATCAAGTAGGTATCCTCCCAGACGTGCTAGGGCGATAAGTGGATAAACTGGAGGACTGGCCCACAGTCATGCTGAAGGTTTCCGACCTCAGGAAGGGATTCGGTTCGGGCAGGAGGAGGCTAGAGGTCCTGAAGGGGATCAACCTGGAAGTCGAGAAAGGTGAGCTAGTCAGCCTGATGGGGCCCAGCGGATGCGGTAAGAGCACGCTGCTGAACATAATCGGTGGACTGCTTGAGGCAGACTCCGGTAGCATAGAGCTTGACTCTTTCAACTACGGGACTGCTTCCCCGAGCAGGGTTGTCGACGTCAGGAGGAACGGCGTCGGATGGATATTCCAGGACTTCCACCTAATCGACAGGCTGGATGCCCTAGACAATGTTGCATTCAGTCTAGAGCTCTCTGGGATATCCTCGTCAGAGGCAGAAGAGCGGGCCAGGGTTGCCTTGGACCGAGTCGGCTTGGGCGACAGGATGGACTTCGTTCCAGACCAACTCTCCGGCGGACAGCAGCAGAGGGTGGCCGTAGCTAGGGCCATTTCCGGCTCTCGACCACTGATTCTTGCTGACGAGCCCACAGGAAACCTCGATGTGAAGAGCGGCCAGGAGGTAATCCAACTTTTCCAGGACCTCTGCGCTAACGACGGTTTGTCCGTCCTGATGGTGACGCATGATCCCTTGCTGGCCTCGATGGCAGACAGGATGCTTCTGCTGAAGGACGGGGTCACAGCCGCCTCGGACATCCGATCCGCATGGGGAATAGAGGGGGAGTGAAGATGGTAGAGCCAGATAATGATTCCAGGGATAGGATAGATCCCGTCACCGGCGTGAAGACGGGGGAGGATTCAACCCCCATGGTAGAGCAAGCGGGGCCGAGTCAGAGAGCGGTTGGAGAGGGGTTCGACTTCTCCGGGTACACAGTGCCTTTGGCGATAATCATCGCAATCGGGATCTCAGTCGCCCTCCTATCATCCCTGACGGGAATCGCTCCAAACAACTCCCTGTTCACCAAGGTACTGCCTACAATGCTTCAGGCGTGGGTCGCCTTGGCCATATTCATCGTAGTCAGCCTTTCGATGAAAAGGTTCGGCAGTTTCCTTTACTCGCTCATCAGGCCCATCATAGAGCCTGGAAAGGGACAGAAGAGGGAAAAGGCAGAGTTCACACTGGAGGGGATTTTGAGTCGTTGGTCCCAGTCGTTCAGAACGCGCTGGCTAGCAGCCCCCAACAACATCTCAATGGCAGTGAAGAGCGCCTGGAGGGGTCGCGAGAGGGGCCTGGCGATCTTCGCGGGAGTGTTCCTCTCCTCGCTGGTCATCACGACGGTGCTGGCCTACGCAGTCGGCCTCAACCAGGCGTTCTTCGCGTTCAGCCTGGAAGGCGACGAGTTCGACGCGAAGGTGGACTTCCAATCAGACCCGGATGGAGAGTGGAAGGGGCGGACAAACGATTCCGCATTGTGGGAGTCGTTCTGCGACGACCTTGTAGAGATGGAGGAATTCTCGGACTGCGGACTGGTTTTCGGGAGGCAGGGAGTCAGGGTTTCAGGCTTCTTCGACTCGGGTTTCATAACTCCGCAACCCCTCAATGTTGAGAGTGCCAGTGGACCGTCGTCAGATTGGGATAACGTCAGTTGGGAATTCAACGAGGCCCTCGAGAATGGCCCGCCAATCAATGGAGATAGGATAATCCGTTTCTACGGCGATGGGGTGTGGGACGGAGAGCTAGGGGAGAGGCATGCCAAGTCGGTGATCTTTGGATCGTGGCCCAGCTCAGCAGCAGATGCGGAGGCAAACAGGTCAGTTATACTCCCCTCCAAAATCGCCAGCGCAGCGGGGGCAGAGGTAAACGAAACAATTGACTCTCTGACCTTCACCTACGTCCTGGAGACCTACGAGGGAGAAGACATCCCCCAGGGCTACACAGACTGCCAGACGCAGACCGTCTTCGTTTCAAATGATGACGGGCCCCCAGTGCTCTACTGCAAAGACAACATGACCGTGAACAACCTGATGGTTTCGGCCATCTACGAGGAGGGCGACTACGGGAACCCTACTCTGCTTTTCCACCCGGTTATGGTCTCAGACTCGGTCCTGAGCGAAGAACAGAAGACGATCCTGATGCAGAGCGACCACGGATACCTCGGGATTGCCGTCGACCGGACTGCGATACCGCCCTCGTCCACTTCGGCGGCCACTAGTTGGCTGAGGGAACTGGAGCAGGGACTGGAGAGCGTACGCACCGATGTCGATGTGATCGACCCTGCCACAGGCGAGGCCACGGGAGAGACCGAGACAGTCTCAATCCCCAGGGAGTTCACAGTCGGGCAGGGCGCAAACGCAGTAATCATCTCCGTCGAGTACAACGATATAATCTCGGGTACTATCACGTTCCTGAACATCTTCCTGGGAATTATTCAGGTCTTCGACTACATCCTAGTGATCCCCATAGTAGCACTCTCCTTCGTGGTCCTGATCTATGGCCTCGTTCTATCCCTTGAGCAGAGGAGGAGGGAGGTCGCCATCCACAGGGTCATCGGAGGTACCGAGGCCACGCTATCGAGGATGATGGTGTTGGAGATATACGCTATTGGCAGCATTGCCTGGCTTCTCGGGTTCGCCTTGGCATCTAGCGCCGTAGAGATAGTGCTCAGAGCAGTCGGATTCCTGAGGTTCACCGACGAGGGGGACATCAACGTGGACCCGGTACTCAGCTTCGGATCGACCTTCATCGTCACGTCCTTGACCATAGGGGTGGCCTACTACTACGGAAAGAGCCGTACGAACGACTTCCTCAGCATCGAGATAGATGAGGGCGTCAGGAGAGTTAGGAAGGAGAGGCAGCCGAACTACCTGCTGCATTGGGTCGTCTTCGGTCTGGGACTACTTTCCTACATCGAGAGTTGGATCCAGTCCAACGGGGGCTTCTGGATATGGGGCGGCAGCGGGATAGTCGGGAACTTCATCCTCAATGCCGTCCTNCTCCTGCTAGGTCCTTTCTTNCTCTGGATAGGGGGGGCGTTGGTACTTTCCAGGATAGGGGCAGCCGGACCCCAGATACTGAACCGCCTAATGGGCTGGTCCCCCGCGATCTCGGACATNCGAAGAGGTCTCAGCGGCTCCGGGTCAAGCCAGTCAGTAAGNCGCCTATCCCTGATCATGCTGCTCACCTTGTCCATCGTTACCCTGGCTGCGGTCCAGGGTCACACTGGGACTCAAGTCGACGAGAAGACTACTGACGCCCAGAACGGCGCCGACCTGAAGGTCCAGTTTGACTCGTCCTTCACTGAGCAGGAGGCTAGGGCCCTGGTTATGCAGTCCATAGAGGCAGTCAATGACGGGGATATCACGGGCATCGACTCAATGACTTCGGTTGGCAGCATACTCGTGACCGACAAGGACACTGGATCNTTTTACCCGACATGGGTGCTCTTCGACGGGCATGAGGATACGCTACTCTGGGACGACCAGGCTATCTCGGGTGAAGACGTAGGAAAAATTGCGGAAGAGTGGAGCCTTGGGGCGTTCACTGCAGGTGGAGGAGCAAGGGACGCTTTGGAGTCCCCCTCAACAGGCAGCCCGCTAACCATACAGTACAGCTACTATGCCCTAAACGACTTCGGAATCCCAGAACTGGTCGGGCCATCCGAGGCGACGGTAAACTACGCCGGCCAGCACGACTGGATACCGGGCCTCTCCGCCACGGAGGTGGACAATGCCATTATCATCGGCGAGAGGACGTACAACGAGCTGGTCGGGAGCCTAAGCTCGGAGCCGTACAGGTCCTCGACTTGGATGTTCGAGCTCTGCGACCAGAGTAAGGGTGACTGCTCGGATGCGATGGAGATACTCGGCGCGAACCTGCGCAGTATAGAGGGGGTTGTGTCAGCGCAGGACTGGTCCACCTCACACGAGAGCAATGAGAGGAACGGGGGCCTAGTATTCGGGACGCCCGGCCTCCTCAGCATGATGTTCGTGGTTGCCTCTCTCGCTTCCGTGTCTTCCGCGTTCGTGTTCCTGTCCCTGGTCCTAAGTCAGAGGAAGAGAGAGCTGGCGATTCTGCAGGCCATAGGCGCAAGCCCTAACCAGGTAGTCAGGCTGGTTCTGTTCGAGATCATGTCCATCCTTCTAGTCAGCATGGTCCTAGG
The DNA here is from genome assembly GCA_002725315.1 of Methanobacteriota archaeon. Taxonomy (GTDB): domain Archaea; phylum Thermoplasmatota; class Poseidoniia; order Poseidoniales; family Thalassarchaeaceae; genus UBA36. The sequence goes on from PBOL01000020.1 coordinate 17,642, forward strand.
GGTGACGCTGGGTCTGGCGGTCTCGGAGTCCTTCAACGGCTTCTTCTCGGTCTTCGGATTCATCTTCCAGTTATTCCTCGGCCAGAGCGCACCGATCGACAGGGACCTGGTCTGGCCCTGGTTCGAGCTAGTGATAGTAAACGGTCTGGTTCTCGCAGCAGTGGTTGCATCGCTGCTGTTCACCACCAGGAGGGCACTCGAGTCCGACCTGGCAACTGTACTGAAGGGGGAGTGAAATGGAAGGGGCCGGTCCAGAGATACTACGGGCAAACTCCCTTTACCACATCTACGAGTCAAACGCCGAGGAAGGCAACGTCGTGGCCCTGAGGGGTCTGAGCGTCTCCATCCTTGAGGGTGAGGCAGTTGCGGTGGTCGGACCCTCGGGATCTGGAAAGTCCACCCTCCTGAAGTGCCTGGGAGGACTGATGAAGCCCTCTGCAGGCTCTGTAGAGCTGGCAGGGACAAGGATGACTAGACTGACAGGGCCGGAGCTGGTCAAGCTAAGGCAGGAGACGGTTTCCTTCATCTTCCAGGACTCTAACCTGCTCCCTCACCTAAACGCCCTGGACAACGTGGCCCAGCCACTAATCCATCAGGGGGTGCTAGCCCGTCCTGCCAGGAGGAGGGCCAAGGAACTGCTAGACAGGCTCGGCATGGGCGACAGGTCGTTCGGGATGCCCGAGGAGCTATCAGGTGGAGAGCAGCAGAGGGTAGCAATCTCACGTGCCCTGATCACCAATCCCAAGCTGATCCTGGCGGACGAGCCCACTGGTGCCCTGGACCCAATAACGAGCAGGGAGGTCCTGGATCTGTTCGACAACCTGCACAAGGAGAGCGACGTGGCGTTCCTGCTGGTCACACACAACCGCGAGGTGGCGTCCTTCTGCGAGAGGTCCCTGGAGCTCCGCGAGGGCAGGTTCATCGCGCAGCACGGGGGTGACGTCGACATAGGCGACCTATCAGACTCCAGGGAGCTGATCGTAGACGATTCCGGCACGGTCACACTGCCTCCAGACGTCCTTCTGCAGTTAGGGGGGCCCGGTCGCTTCGACGTCCCCGAACTTAAGCGCGACATCCTGCACCTCGAGAGGGTGGAGGAGGACAAGGTATCGGTTGGTGCTTCTGGAAAGATGGAGCTCTCACCCTCTTGCCCGGCATGCTTCCACCAATACGGCGACAGCGATGAGCAACTCTGCCCTGATTGCGGATCTAGCAGGCCGATGGTTCAGGCCTGAGGCAGCGAGAAGTTCTGGGGCTTGGCTATACCCAGGCTATCCGGGAGCTCCCGGGTCTTCTCGGGTAGTGTGATTGGGATCATCTCACGGCCAATCAGGGCTACCCTGCTCTCCCTCCTCTCTGAGAGGATCTCTCTGCCCACCAGTGGTGCCAGTTTCTCGGAGAACTCCATCACATCTGCATGACTGGGCATGTTCTCGATAGAGAGGTTGTTTCGGCTGTTTCCAACGAAGACGAATCCCTTGGCCTCGATGAAGTCAGGATCCGCCAAATTGTCCAAGCGTGCGTAGTCCTCGTGGAATCCTAGTGACTCATGCTTGATGAGCGTATGGCGGCAGACTGTGCGGGTGTCTAGGCTAGGCAGTATCTCAAGGGTCTGCTCCAGCTTGTGGAATGCGTTTTGGTCGAACTTTGGCTTGCACAGCCTATCGAAAATCTCCTTGTTCGGGGCATCCACGCTGACGTACAGCTGTGTTGGAAGCGGGTCAAGGTTCTCGATGACCTTCGGGAGGCTGCCATTGGTGACCAGGAAAGTGCTGGTCCCGTGCTGGTGGCATACGTCAAGGAACTCTCCAAGACGGGAGTAGAGAGTCGGTTCCCCATTCAACGAGATGGCGACGTGCTTGGGGTTCTGGGCCTCCAACCACTTTTCCCTGTCGGCCTTTGGGTTCCCCCCATATCCTGTCAATAGCCTCCTATGTCCCCTGACTGACTCCAAGTACAGCTCGTAAGGGTCGTCGTCAATCTTGTGAAGAGTGTCAGAGTGGGGCTCCCTCCAGCAGTATGTGCATCCGAGATTGCAAGTATCCACGTTTGGTGCCATTTGCATACATCCGTGGCTCTCGATACCGTAGAAGGTCCCCTTGTAGCATGACCTGTCGGCTATCAATGACTGCTTGGTCCAGTGGCAGACCTTGACCCCTCCATGCTCCCCTACCAACTGATACCTCTGCTTGGATAACCTGCTAGCAATGCGAGGTTCGATCTTCGTAATCGGGCTCTGGACCATTTTCCCCAATCAGACTGGGAAGACTATTCGCCTTGAATGATTCCTTATACCGAAGGTGCCATTCCATGGCGATGCAGCGTGTTGCGGTAGTGCTTCTCGCCCTGGTTACCCTATCAGCATCCTCGCCGGGATGCTTCACGAACGGAGAGGATGCTGGGGTGGTTCCACCTGAAGACCTGGCAGTATCGCCCTCGCAATTGGTTGGCGCGCAACTGCAGTCCGTTGAGTTCTCTGCTTCTAGCCCGATGAATGTGCACGTCCCCTATCTGGTCCTGGATCAAGGCACTGGACTATTCACCAATGGGACCATCCTGCACTTCGACAGTTCCGGCTCGCAGACGATCGAGATGATTGCCCCTCCAAACATTCGTAGCGCGTTCTTCCTGCTCGGGAAGGGAGATGAATTCGCGGCTTCTGAGAGTTGGCCGATCAGGGAATCCAACCAGTCTTGGGAAGAATGGTTCGAATCGGAGGACTTCCAAGATAGCCCATACTCCTGGCTGGAGCATCCGGTATTGAGAGAAAACCGTTCAGGATTCTCAGCAGAAGAGGGTTCTCTTCACGGGACTGGATTGATCGATGGCCTGAGTGCCTTCCAATGGCTCGAGGCCTTCGCAGACCCAGATTCAGGATACAACGAACGATGGGGGCCGTTCACGCTGTACGATGCCACCTACATGAGATCAGTCAACTACATCGAGGGTTACCTTTCGGGAATGGGCTGGGACGCCCAGATTCACAGATACTGGATCTCAGACTTCAACTACGCAGTGAACGTCTGCGGGTACAAGACCGGAACCATGTACCCAGACGAGTGGCTGGTTCTGGGTGCTCACCTAGACGTCGCCGAGCCGGGCAGCCCGCCCGGAGGAGGTACGCGCATAGGGGCCCATGACAACGGTGCAGGGGTTGCCCTCGTACTCGAGGCGGGGAGGGGCCTGGTCGAGTTCGACCACAGGAGGACGGTTGTCCTGTGCTTCTGGAGCAACGAGGAGAACGGCTACGACGGGGTGGACATGTGGATAGACAACATCCCCGAGGGAGTCACGATAACCAACTACCTGAATGCCGACGCCGTGGGAACCAACTGGCCCGGGTACTACACGCTGGTCGTCGACTGCATACCAAACTACGATGACGAGGTTCTGGGGGACCAGTGGGAGATGATTCGAATGCTCGAGTGGGTGGGCATCCAGAACAACGACATATCCGATGCTCTGCAACTGGGCAGGGAGATATTCAACACCGAGGGATACGCATCCATGAAGGACGTCGACTCCTCGGACCAGAAGAGGCAGTCGATATCGGTCCACGACAGCGACAGGGGCAGGTCGGACTACGAGAGGTTCGCAGACCAGCTCGGGGTGGTTAGCGTCGACTGGGGCAGCCTCACTGGTGGCTCGGACTGCTACCACGCAGAGTGCGACACAATGGATACGATGATCGACATGATGGTCACAGACAACGGCACGGGCCAGCAGAACCTGGTGGAGTCGTTCGACCTGGTATCATGGTGGATGTTCACGGCCGCGATGGTCCTCGACGAGTCGCCGATATACGACTAGCCGTACTTCACTCCGGTACCATAAGCGAATATCTCGACTGCCCCCCTGACGAGGGCATTCCTCCCCCCTGGTGCCATCTCCGCAGTATCTATCCTTACATTCAGAACCTCGTCCCATCCCGCTTCCTTTGCCCTTTCCCTAAGCAACTGCTTAGCCTCGGACCTAGCTGCAGCCACGGCTCTCTGTAGAATGTCGACCCTCCCGCCAACTAGGTTGTTGAACCAAGCAATCAACAGCATCCAGTGACTCGGAGCGTAAACGATGCTCGAGTAGACTAGTCCGGAGTTATTCACCCCACCAACGATGTGGGAGCCCTTGAGCGTAGAGAGCGGATCCTTCCCAAAGTGCTCTATCGAGGAGCGTTCCCTTAGCACGACTGCGTTGATCCTCTTCTCGAGGTTTCGACCGCCGAATAAGGCACCAAATATGAACATGAACGGATAAGCTACACCGTAAACAACCCAAACAAGAGAAAGCAGAACCCAGGGGAGCACGCAGAATCCCACTACAAACAGAATCATTGGTGGGCCTTCCTCTGGGCGTTCTTCTACCACTCCCTGGGCTGAGACTACCACAGAGAATGCTAACACTGACAGCAGCGCTATGGCCAGCGTCCTCACTCTGTTCGTTCGGTAGTGCATCAGACCGCCTCGCTACTCTACCGTTACTGCGGTCCCATATGCGAACAGTTCAGCAGCACCAGCGGTAACGGCGCTCGTCGCGAACCTGACGTTAACTATCGCATTGGCTCCTCTGGCCGCCGCGTCAGCGACCATTCTAGCGATAGCCTCGTTCCTAGACTCCTCAAGGAGCTCTGTATACTTCAATAGCTCTCCACCGAAGATGTTTCTAATTCCCTGAGTGAAGTCTCTGCCGATGTTCTTCGCCCTTACTGTGGAGCCTCCAACGACCCCTAGATTCTGTGTAATTACCTTACCCGCTATTGTCTCGGTGTTTACAACCAAGATTCCGTCTCTAATATGCTGCATAGTGTTACGGTAAGTGTGCTGGGACTTGAACTTCACGGGTCACTAGAGTGGAACGCCGAGGGTACCTCTACCTTCGTTGGCGGCCTGGTCTGGTATGATATCAAGGCAAGTCCCGCCGCCATGGTGAGTTCGCACATGAGGACGCC
>PBOL01000021.1 GCA_002725315.1 Methanobacteriota archaeon
GTGAGTGACGTAAAGCTGGGATAAGGCGTGAATGCCTACCCAAGTCCAGGCTAGTTTGAGCGCTGTGTCCCTGTCTTCGGCATTCCACATCACTAACGCGGTTGGGATTGATAGCAGGAAAAGCAGTGCCGCAGAGGCTGCACCGACGTCCCATATTCTGGATTCGCCGAGTGAAATAAGCTCTTCCAAAAGTGACTCGCATACTTCCGGATCATCGTCATTCGCACATGTCTCCTCCGGGTCAATCCGTTCTTCGATGCCTCCCATCGCAAGGCCCGCGACCCCAAGGACAAGCGCATTGAAGAGCGCCGCTATCCCCAGGACTCCAATGAAAATCGCTCCTCCCTTCAACCACCAAGGAGATGGTTCTTCAGGAGCATTATTGGGAACAAGAAGCGCGTCGGCCACGGCCTCCGGAGTGGGTCGACCGCCAAAGATGTGTCAGTCGATGTATCGCATCTCAAGCCTCTCATCAGAGCGAANCATTGTGTGTATGCATTGCCTTGATGGGTTGACTATGAAGCCGCGCCTGAGGAAGTTCCTGCCTAGAATCATCCTGTGCTTGAGCTTCGCCCTATCTGCTAAGCAGACCTCGACGTCGAAGTCTCGCGAGGCTATCTCGAGTGAAGTCCTGATCACTGGCCTAAGTGACTCATGGCCACCCGTGTCACGGACTCTCCTCCACTTGAAAAGGGGCCTTTCGACCCAGTCGCAGTCATCTTGCAGCCTGAATCTAATCCTGGTCTCGGGCTGTCCTTCGATGATCTCAATCTCTGATGCGTGAAGAGTGTTTGACCATGCACCGGTGTCTATCTTTGCTAGCAAAGGGGACCCCTGAAGCTCCGGTAGGCCAACCCATTCCCTCCATCCAATGATAGCCGGTCTAATCACGCGCGCACCGGCTCCACGGGACAACGGGCATTCTTGAATCCAACGCAATATCTGATTCTAGAGGGATGTCTGGTGATGTTGAAGAAGAGGGATATGGAATCGTTGAAGTACGAGTCNCCACGCGTATCCCTAATGGCGCAGATTGAGACTGCTCTGAGCTACGACGATGTCCTTCTGCTTCCGGCTGAATCGGCAGTCCTTCCTGCAGAAGTCGAGCTATCGACCAGGCTGACGACGGGAATTGCACTCAATGCACCAATTGTTTCTGCGGCTATGGACACCGTGACCGAGGCCCAGATGGCAATAGCAATGGCCCAAAGCGGTGGAATAGGAGTAATCCACCGCAATATGGGAATAGAGGATCAGGCCGAAGAGGTTGACAAGGTAAAGAGGTTCGAGTCCGGACTGGTCCTTGAACCAATTACCGTGGACCCGAGCATGACTGTNTCNGAGCTCAGAGACTTGAAGGGCCATTACGGATTTTCTGGCTTCCCTGTGATCAACAGTGAAGGGGCGATCGTAGGAATGGTAACCAATCGAGACATACGCTTCGTAGAAGACGAATCGACCCCCATATCAAATGTGATGACGACGGACCTTGTGACAGTCCCAGAGCATGTCGATCTCGAGGANGCCAAGCGCCTACTTCACCAGCATAGGATAGAGAAGTTGGTTGTGGTNGACTCAGNTGGCGGATTCTCGGGACTGATCACTGTTAGGGACATCAATCGCTCGAAGGACAATCCACTGTCTTGCAAGGACGATAGGGGGAGGCTGCGCGTAGTGGCCGGAACAGGAACCGGAGAGGGAGGAGTCCTCCGTGCTCTGGCTATGTTTGAGGCTGGCGCTGATGCAGTTGCCGTAGATACTGCCCACGGTCACTCTCAAGGAGTTCTGCAGACGGTCAAGGAGATTAGGGCCCAGGCTGGAAAAGATGCTCAGATCATAGCAGGAAACGTTGGGACTCCAGAAGCGGCAGAGGCTCTGATCGAATGCGGTGCNAACGCNATCAAAGTAGGAATCGGCCCAGGCTCAATTTGCACTACGAGGATAGTGACCGGTGTCGGGGTCCCCCAATTCACAGCCGTAATGGGGACGGTGGAGGCTTGCTCAAAGCATAACGTCCCAGTNATTGCGGATGGCGGCATAAAGTACAGCGGTGACATCGCCAAGGCAATAGCATCCGGTGCAGACTGCGTTATGGTGGGCTCCCTGCTTGCAGGTACTGACGAGTCGCCCGGGGAGACGATCCTGTATCAGGGAAGATCGTACAAGCAGTACAGGGGCATGGGGTCACTGGGCGCCATGAGTAAGGGCTCTTCCGATCGGTACTTCCAATCCGAACAAGGTGACACTAGGAAGTACGTACCAGAGGGAATAGAAGGTAGGGTCCCCGCTAGGGGCCCGGTTGACAANGTCCTTTACCAGCTCATGGGAGGGTTAAGGAGCTCGATGGGTTACACTGGCAACAGCAATATAGATCAGATGAAGAAAAACTGCAAGTTCGTTAGAATCACAAATGCAGGGCTGTCGGAGAGTCATGTGCACGACGTGGAAATTACGCGTGAGGCTCCAAACTACAGGAGGTAGCTGCATGGAGAATATCCACCTTGGTGGGGGTTGCTTCTGGTGCATTGAAGGAGGTCTNCTAGGACTCCGGGGGGTATTGGAGGTAATCCCTGGATACTCTGGCGGTCACGTCGAGAATCCAACCTACGAGCAGGTATGTGGAAAGAAGACCGGTCATGCGGAGGTCGTCAAAGTAACCTTCGACCCGGAAGTGATTCCGAGAATGACGTTGTTGCGAGTGTTCCATACCCTATTCGACCCGACTCATTTGAACAGGCAGGGGAATGACATCGGCCCCCAGTACCGGAGCATAGTCCTATACTCGGACGAGGGTCAGAAAGAGGATGCNCTTACGGCAATAGATGAGATATCCGAGTACTACCNAGATCCAGTGGTTACCGAAGTGGTACCGCTGGAAGTTTTCTGGGAAGCTGAAGATTACCACCATGACTACTTCGCGAGGAATGGTGGCTCGAATCCGTACTGTATCGCTGTAGTTGCACCGAAAATCGCTAAGGTAAGGAGCAAGTACGCGGAGTTGTATGAGTGAGGTATCCGACCTTTCCCCGGAACCCTGGCCGGTCCACCTACTAGGACTGATTAGCCCGTTGCTAGTCATTTCTGGGAATCTCCTTGGAGTAGAGGAGCCGATGTTCGTGGCAATGGGAGTCATATTCGTCTGGGGTGTCGGACCGATTCTGGATTTCTTGATGGGTGAAACGAAGGTTCCGCGTCCCCCTAGGGAATCTGGAGTTCCATTCGAGGTTCTGCTATGGGTCCATGGAATTCTTCATCTGTTTGTTCTTGGGTCATTCTTCGTATTCGCNCACTTCGAAGGCATGACTTGGTGGCTGGTTGTAGCGGCGTTGTCTTCTGGCCTTAGTGCCGCTGCCTCGGCAATCGTCACAGCGCACGAGTTGGGTCACAAGAAACCNAGAAGCCCCGGCTGGAGGCTGGCTAGGGTACTACTTTTCTCCATCCACTATACTCATTTCACAACTGAGCACAATGTGAACCATCACAAGAACGTGGGACTTGCCAGTGATCCGGCTAGTGCAACCGCGGAACAGGGCCTCTGGGCATTCTGGTTGAGTACCATTCCGGGCCAATTCGCATCATCGGTAAGGATCCATAACAGGAAGGGGAGGACNGGNATCAGGAATCCATCATACAGGGGCCTTTTTCTTCAGGTAGTTGCGATTTTCTCACTGGCCCTAATACCTAGCAGGATGAACTGGTTCGACGGATATCCAATGGTTGTTGGCTGGCTTATCCTCTCTTTGATCGCGATACTTACTCTTGAGTATGTGAACTACATCAGGCACTGGGGACTTAGGAGAGAGGACGGGGGGAGGTTCGAGGCTGCTCACGCCTGGAACACGGAGGCTCGCTGGTCAAGGTGGAGTTTGCTAGAGTTGACTAGGCATTCTGATCACCACCTCCGTGCCAGTGTTCCTTTCTGGAAGCTTAGACCTCATGAGGGNACGCCGGAACTGAGATGGGGGTACTATGGCTCATGGTGGCCTTGCCTAGTGCCGCCGATTTGGAAGCGGGCGATGAGAGGAAGACTGCCCCATAACGAGCCTTGATTAATGCTAGACAAGCGCAATTCTCAATAGTGTAACAACAGGGAAATCAAGTGTGGTACCAGACCCGGGAGAAGCTAGTGCTGGAAATACCACCTCGGCTCTGATTCATACAGGCCTGCTCAGCGTCGGTCTGAGCAACCTGTTCTGGAAAGGAGGGGAGTTGAATCCTGATGATCCAGAGAAGATGCTCCTGGTCGCTCTTGGTCTGTTTTGCTTGGCACTACCTTTCCAGGGACTTTACATTCTCCTAGCTAGGATGGTTCGGGAGTATTCTGACCCTGTTCTNGTACCCGAACCTATACTGAGTCTTGCTTCGAGGTGCGAGATAGTAAGTTATGCCTGCGGCATCACAGGTTTCTGCCTAATGCTGATGAGGACNTCTTACGTCTTGGGAGGGACCCTTCTGATNTCCGCATTTCTAGTGATTTTGCTTGCTCGTTCTGCGATGATGAGNGTTGATGCGGCAAACCAGTCGGCCTACTAGGAGTCAAGTTCGGTTGCTTCCTCGGAATTTTCACTTCGGAACGATGATCCGGTTATTGACGGCAATGATTGAGAGCAGGTTACTTCTCCCGAAGACATGGCCTGGACGGTAGACGCAGGGAAGATCCTCCTGACGGCTCTGATCATCTTCTCTGTGGCACAAGTATCTGAGAGAAGCACACTTATGGCCGCCGTTCTTGCTTCGATTCCAATTGTAAGCGTCCTATCGATGATGCTAATGTTCCACGAAGGCCAAACTGCATTGGAGATTTCCGCCTTCGCTCGCGACATAGTCTGGCTCCTTATTCCATCTCTGCTGATTTTCATCGTTATGCCATGGCTGATTGAGAGTANGGGATGGGATTTCTANCCCGCTCTTGCTACTGGACTTGCGTCAACCGTTATCGGTTATTTCGTAATGATTCAGGTCATGGAGAAATTCGGATTGGCATCTTGAGCAGTGGTTCGATGTCAGTACTGAACGTGGCACTGATTGGCTCAGAGGAGTTTGCTAGAAATCTGGGCAAAAGAGGTGATGCCAGAGATATCGAGACATTCATCCACAAGGAAGAGAGAGAAGGGAATCAGAGGATACTGTCCTTCCTTAGACCAATGAAGCATCCTGAAAGTCTTCGTCCACTTCTCAGCGTCCTCGATGTCGCTAGAGCAGGTGTTGTCGAGGTGAAGAGGATTGATTCGGCACTGGGGGAGGTTATGGTGGCACTAGGATGCGCTGGAATAGACAGAGGCCACGTAATTATCTCTCCCGAAGAAGGCGACTGGGTAGACCCAGCTGAGATAGAAATGATCCTAAAGCAAGCCGGAATTGGTGATTGGGAAGTCCATGAAAATGGGCTTGACGAACATGAAATCAGAGGCTCTTTGTTTGAGATTCAAGATTTCTTAGAAGATGGTTTGTCTGACCAATCCGAAGGCCCTCTAGTTCTACCAGTGGATCAGCATTTCAACGTGAAAGGAGTCGGGTTGGTGGCAATAGGTTATGTTCAGTCGGGCAAAGTTTCGAAGCACGAAGAGATAGANATCCTCCCCGCAGGAGAGTCGGGTGTAGTGAGGTCGCTGCAGGTAATGGACGACGACGTCGATACTGCATTGTCTGGAGACAGGGTCGGTGTTGCACTAAGGAATGCTCGTGAGCAGGCGCTCCATAGAGGATGCATGATTTGCAGTTCTGGCTCCAAGGCATTGGTTAGGGTTGATTCATCGAGGTTCGATTTCCAGAGGGCACCCTTCCAAAAGAGGTTGTTAGCAGAGGGAGACGTTGTTCACGCATCCACGGACATGCAGTTTGTCGTGGGAAGGGTGGTCGAAGTATCTAGAGATGAGGTATCAGTTACCTGGGATTCCGGACTTTGGATTCGCGCTCAGGGTTCAAAAATCATCATATCTCAACTAGATGCTCCAATGAGAATAATGGGGTTTGCTAGGATACTTCCAGCTACGAGTGCTTAGCCCTGCACCCTTTGCACTGGAAAAACCAGATGTCGTCAGTGTTGGGGCCGTATTCCATGCCACATTTTAGTGCTCCATACTTGGCTGACCTCTCTTCGTGATTGTCTGGATACGGAATAATGGCCCCACAAGTCCTCCCCTCGTGGCGAGTAATGTGAAACTCGCTACTATCAGATACAGCCTGCCGGACCGGAACCTGCCCCTCAGGCATGAATTCACGTAGTTCGTAAAATATTAGACTCTTTCCTAGTGAGTTTCTGAGGCAGAAATTCAGATTGTATGCAGAGCCACTCGTTGCTTCAAATAGTCCGAGAGGCAATCAATAAGGAAAGGAGGTTAAGGCAAATGACTGAGATCAAGACACTAGTCCAGATCGCTGATCAGAACGGCC
>PBOL01000022.1 GCA_002725315.1 Methanobacteriota archaeon
CTCAAATAACTAATTCCGATTCCAAAGTGTGATTTTTCAAAGCAATTCTTTGTATATTACTATCAAATCGCAGACTTCGTCGATACTATGAATTGGTCCAATAGCGAATTCGGTGAAGCCTGCGAACAACTGCTGATACCTCTCTTCAAGGGAGTCGATCGTGCTCCCAACAACGCTCTTTCCGGGCTTGGAAGAAGCCAGCGCAACCTGGTCAAGGAGGCGATATCTTCCGACGAGTTCGAGGGCAAGAAGGACCAGAGGATGGTCATTTGGACGCCAGGTTGCAGAGTCGTTCTAATCGGGATGGGGGAGAAGGATGGCCTCGGGCACCGCCTGGCTCGAAACACCGGAGCTAGAGTGATGGCTTCCCTGTCCAAGAAGAAGGGGCTCTCTGTCTGCGTCAGATTCACGTCGGGATGGTCCAGCGATCGAATGCTCGACTTCGCCGAAGGAATGATGCTGAGGGATTACGAGTTCCTCGAGCACCAAGAGGTCGATGATAAGCACATAGCGGACCCATGGTCCATCCAGTTCCAATCAAGTCCTAGGTACCAGGAGGCCCTCTCCGAGGGGCTCTCGAGAATCCACTCAGTGGTCGGCGGTGTTCATCTGGCTCGCGATCTGGGCAACGAGCCAGCCAATGTCCTGTATCCCATGGAGTACGCTCGGAGAGCGGAAGAGTGGAGTGCAGACAAGGAGAACGTCACAGTCGAAGTGTACGATTGGGACAAGCTGAACGAGCTCGGAATGGGGGGACTCATCAACGTAGGCAAGGGAAGCGACAGGGAGCCATGCATGGTCCTGTTCACGCTCAATCCAGATGCCGATGAGGGCGTCCAGCGACCTTGCATAGTGGGCAAGGGAATTACCTTCGATACGGGAGGGATTTCGATCAAGCCCAGTAGTGGCATGTGGGACATGAAGTACGACATGTGCGGTGCTGCTACCGTATTCGGCCTGATGGAGTCGCTTCACTCAACTGGGTACGGGCGCAGGGTGAACGGCATCGCCTGCCTGGCAGAGAACATGCCCGGGTCCGGCGCATACAGGCCGGGAGACGTGTTCCAGACCTTCTCAGGAAAGACGGTCGAGGTGTTCAGCACTGACGCAGAGGGGCGGAACGTTCTGGCTGACGGTCTCTGGAAGGCAGGAGAGTTCGACCCTGAGTACATCGTAGACCTAGCGACCCTTACTGGCGCGATAGTGGTAGCACTTGGGAACCAGATCACTGGGATGTGGTCCAATGACGGAGAAATAAGCAACCGCCTCAAGAAGGCGGCCAACATCTCTGGGGAACCCGTCTGGAGGATGCCACTCAATGCGCAGTTCCGCAAGTACATGACCAACTCCGCCTTCGCGGACATACGGAATGGCTCGATAGGGGGGAGGGCCGGCTCGTCAAACGCAGCAGCCGCTTTCCTGGAGTTCTTCGTCCCCAACAGGGGCTACGACGAGGACGCTGACAAGATTCCATGGGTACATCTGGACATTGCAGGTACTGCATGGGGCCCTGGTTCCAAGGCCCGTTCTGAGGGTTCGAACCCATTGTTCCAATACGGTACCTCTGGNATCCACGTAAGGACGCTTCATCGACTGATTACCGAGGGTTAGTCAGGATTCGTCCTCTTCGGAGTCGACCACTTCGAAGTCAGCGTCCTCTACCTCTTCGCCGTCATCGCCCTCCTGTTCNGCCATCTCTGCCGCTGCGGCCTCGTATAGCTTCGTAGAAACGGAGTGCATTGACTGCTCCAGCTCGCTCATCTTCGCCTGGATAGCGGCCTCGTCGATATCCTCCAAGGCAATGGGGGCGTCATCCTTCACGATCAACGACTCTAGCTCTTCCAGCTTCTCCATCACTGGGCCCGTGTCCTCCTCGGAGAGCTTGTCGCCTGCCTCCTCTATCATCTTCCGNGTCTGGTAAACGACGCTGTCGGCGGTGTTTCTCATCTCCACCTTCGCCTTTCGCCTCTTGTCTTCCTCTGCGAACTTCTCGGCATCCTCTACCTTCTGCTTGATCTCGTCCTCGCTGAGCGAGGTCTGGCTCTCTATCTTGATGGATTGCTCCGTACCCGTACCAAGGTCCTTTGCGGAGACATTGACGATGCCATTGGCATCAATGTCGAATGTGACCTCGATCTGAGGGATTCCCCGAGGTGCCGAGGGGATTCCCATCAGATGGAATCTTCCTAGGGTGATGTTGTCCTTGGCGAACTCCCTCTCACCTTGCAGAACGTGCACCTCGACTGCGGGTTGGTTGTCTGCTGCTGTAGAGAAGGTCTCCGACCTCCTGGTAGGGATTGTGGTGTTTCGCTCGATCATTGTGGTTGTTATTCCGCCCAATGTCTCGATTCCCAGAGTCAGTGGGGTGACGTCCAGAAGCAGGACATCGGTGACTCCCTCGTCTCCGACGATAATCCCCGCCTGCAGGGAAGCACCCATGGCCACGGCCTCGTCTGGGTTGATTCCCTTGAACGGTGCCTTGCCGACTTCCTTCTCTATCGCCTGCTGAACAGCGGGAGTGCGGGTCGAACCCCCCACTAGCAGGACCTTGTCGACGTTGCCCTTCTTTATCCCGGCGTCCTTCATTGCCTGGCGGGTGGGTCCCATGGTCCTCTCAATCAAAGAGGAAGTTAGCTTCTCGAACTTGGACCTCGACAGAGACATGTCGAGATGCTCTGGCTGACCGTCCCTCATCGTGATGAACGGTAGGTTGATCTGCGTTGACATGGTGCCCGAGAGCTCTATCTTGGCCTTCTCGGAAGCCTCCCTGATTCGACTCATCGCCTGTAGGTCCTTCTCCAGATCTATGCCTGTTGACTTCTTGAACTCGGCAACCACCCATTCGATGACAGCCTCGTCGAAGTCATCCCCGCCCAGACGGTTGTCGCCGCTAGTCGCCTTGACCTCTATCTGAGGCTGGCCGTCCACTTGGTATATCTCCAGAATCGAGACATCGAACGTACCACCNCCCAGATCGTACACCAGTATCGTCTGGTCTTCTTCCTTGTCCACGCCATAAGCCAATGCTGCCGCGGTCGGCTCGTTGATTATCCTGAGAACCTCGAGGCCGGCGATCCTGCCTGCGTCCTTTGTTGCCTTCCTCTGGGAGTCGGAGAAGTAGGCAGGGCATGTTACCACCGCCTGCTTCACCTCNACACCGAGGTACTCCTCNGCGTCAGCCTTCATCTTCTGNAGGATGAAAGCGGAAATCTCCTGAGGAGAGTACTTCTCGCCATCNATGTCAGTGGTCCATTCGGTCCCCATCTCCCTCTTCACGGAGATAATCGTGCGCTCTGAGTTCGTGACTGCCTGTCTCTTCGCAGTCACTCCAACGAGGCGCTCGCCTTCCTTGGTGAAGGCGACTACGCTAGGGGTGGTCCTGGATCCCTCTGAGTTGGGGATCACTATGGCCTTTCCACCCTCTATCGTTGCCACGCAGCTGTTCGTCGTTCCTAGGTCTATTCCAATCACAGGTGAGCTCATTTTTCTTCCTCCTTTATCCAACTGCTAATACATCAGACATACAGTTCACTCCGCAAATCCATCGTCTTCACTATGAAACAAAAAATACCAACGGCTTTTACCATACACTTTTTCTAATATGGTTTTCTTTCTAAAAGGCCACATTATTCATCACCACCGCCCCATCTGTCTACTGCAGCTCGAATGTAATATCGAGTATTCCGTTGTTCAGTTCCCAATTTGGCTGTCCCTTGGCAGCGTTGGGTAGAACAAGGGTCTTGAAGGGCCTAATCTGGTTGGTCCTGAGAAGTTGCAGGACCTCCCCACCTCCAGTAAGGCTGAGCTCGAGGTTGTCCTCGGATACGTCGTCCAANCGGGAGATGTCTATCGTGACGTTCATGCTGCCGCCATCCACATAGATGTCTGAATCAGGAATCGAGTTGTCCTCTGGTGAGTGCTTGCTCTCGTCGATGTCGACCTTGGCCTCGCTTGTGGACGGCTTGATGTGGATGTCGACACCCATCTTCTTGAGGAACTCGCCCAGGCCCTGTGGTCCACTGAGCATGGACTCCATGTGCTTCATGAACTCGTCCTGATCCGAATTCAGTCCGAGCTTCACCTCGCTCATGGACATCTTTTCCGGGTCAATTCCCATCTCTTCGAACTGGGCTCTGACCTGTTCTACCATTGAGCGGAGCATCTTGATGTCGACGGGCATGCCCATCTGCTCGAACATACGGGCCATTTCCTCAATTGCCTCATCGTCGAACGGGTCGCTATTTTCGCCGGTCATTGTATCACTACTCAACCTCGAGTTGTATAGTGGGAAGGTGCGGGGGTATTTGAATCGAACGGAAGGNGCCTGCCCCTCCAATCCGATAGTGCACATGGGCGCATTGAAAACAGAGCCATTGCTGGCAGTGGCGTATGGCAGAAAGCGATCATGATGTCGCTTTGCAGGACACGGACAGGATTCACGGTCGAAGCGCACTTGTGAAGAACGTGGAGGCAGCCACATCGCTGGCAGGGGCCGTTCGCTCCACTCTGGGCCCTAAGGGGCTTGACAAGATGCTCGTGGAGCCAGACGGAACGGCAATTGTGACCAATGATGGGGTCACGGTGCTAGAGACCGCCGAAGTCGAGCATCCGACTGCNAGGCTACTGATCGATGCCTCTTCGTCTCAGGACAGGGCCGCTAGGGACGGCACAACAACCACCGTCATACTTGTCTCGGAGTTCCTCCAGAATGCTCTCGAGCTAGTTCGAATGGGGGTNCATCCGTCAGTAATAGTGAATGGATACGGCATGGCACTTGAGGAGTCGCTTGATGAGATTGAGCGTGTGGCGGAGGAAGCAGACACTTCGATGAAATCAGAGGTNGTCGGAACATCACTTCAGGGGAAGGCGGATAGTGCCCTCTGCGGACTTCTGGCGGCACTNGCAATCGAGGCTGCTGACTCACTTGCGGGGGAGGATGGCGGTGACGACTTAGAGAGGCTTAGGGTCAANCGCCTACAAGTCAGACAGGGAGGGGTGATGGATACCACACTGGTCGGNGGCCTAATGCTTCTGAAGTCCAGAGTCGACATCGCTACCCCTGCTAATTCAGATGGTGGCAGGATTGCGATCATCGACGGTGGTCTTGAGAGCAAGAAGCTGGAGATGAGCGCGTCAATAGAGGTAGATAGCCCAGGTGTTCTGCAGGGATTCCAGGACAGGAAAATCGAGTACGTGAGGAAGCGCGTAGAGAACCTTGAGTCCATGGGNGTCGATCTATTGGTAGTCAGGGATGGAATCTCAGACGAAGCGATTTCCCTTCTGACTAAGGCCGGAATTACAGCATACAGGAGATTCGAGCGGAAGGACATGGAGCTGCTCAGCAAGATAACCGGGTCCAGTTTGGTCAGGGATCCGCTGAATGTCAAGGAGAGTGACTTGGGGACATACACAAGGCGCTCTGAAGAGGGCATTGCCGATGTAGTTCACACTCAGATAGAGGGTTCCCATTCTGGNGGNATGACCCTCGTGGTGAGAGGCTCGTCTCCCGCAGTNAGAGAAGAGGCGGTNCGAGTTTTCGATGATGCGATTGGCGTCGCGCACAGGATGAATAGCAGGCCAGGGGTCCTCCCCGGGGGTGGGGCCATCCAGTCCCACTTGGCCAGNCACCTGAGAGCCCATGCTCTGAGGCAGTCCGGAAGGGAGCAACTGGCCATAGAGGCCTATGCCTCGGCATTGGAGTCCATACCCAGGATCCTGGCTGAGAACTCGGGACGGGACCCCGTGGACGTGATTCTGGCGCTTTCTGCTGACCAGCAGGAAGGGGGCCCTTGGATTGGCTTCGATCTGGAGCAGGGCAGGAACAAGGACATGAAGGAGGCGGGCGTACTTGACCCGCTTTTCGTCGTCAGGCACGCTCTTTCAGGCTCGACAGAGGCCGCAATCAGCGTGCTCAGNATAGACGACGTCCTATGGGCGAAGACAGACCCAAGCACTCCGGACTGGAAGGACGACGAGGAGNCTGAGGGCTAGCTTCCAGAAATCCCGTTCAGCATTTCNTCCACCATCTGGTGGAGGTCGAACTCCGGCTCCCAGCCCCACTCCCTTTGAGCAACNGANCCATCAATCGAGTCNGGCCAGGAGTCGGCATAATCCTGCCTCTCATCNGGAACGAAGTTGCAGGTGAATCCNTCCACCCTCTCNGAGATGGCNTCAGCNAGTTCACCTGCAGTGAATGAGAGGCAGGANATGTTGTACCCANCCCTTGATGGNCNCAAAGATNCCGNAGGTGCCTGCATGAGAGANATNGTTGCTCTGATCGCATCGTCCATGTACAGCATCGGNAGCCNNGTATCGGACCTCACGAAGCAGTCATAGTGNCCTGATTCAAGGGCGGCATGGAAAATCTCAACCGCGTAATCGGTGGTTCCCCCTCCTGCTGGTGCCTTGTATGAGACAAGTCCTGGGTACCTTATCCCTCTAGTGTCTACTTCGAACTTGGAGAGGTATTCACGGGCCATCTGCTCCCCTGTGACCTTTGTCTCGCCGTATACTGTTGTGGGGTTCAATTCAGCGTCCTGAGGTGCTTCCTTGGGGGACCCGGGGCCGAACACCGCAATTGAGGAGGGGGAATACACCCTTAGAGAGCATTGCCTAGCGGCGTCCAGTACAGACCGTGTTCCACCGACGTTCACCTTCCTGCACAAATCTGGATTCTTCTCCCCGGTTGCAGAAAGGAGTGCTGCCAGATNGTAGACTGACCCTATTTCCCGGTCATAGCATTCCTGGATGAGCCCCTCGCTGTCTAGGACATCTAGGGTGATGAAAGGCCCATTATCATAGGAGGTGTGGTTCGGCTGTTCCCTAATATCAGAGGCGATGACGGAGTCCGAGCCATGCAACTCACGAAGAGNCTCAACTAGATCAGTACCTATCTGTCCAAGGGCGCCGGTAACCAGAATGTTGTCTCNGGGTGGGTCCGACATGCACCACCCTAATTCAGACGATACTTCAAGGTAAAGAAGAGGATGGCTGCCTTTGGATTGCCAACGTTGATATGCGAGGCGCAACGGCTTCAGACCCCGTTGATGAGATGAAGTACGTCGTCGTAACGGGGGGAGTCCTGTCTGGATTGGGCAAAGGAGTGACTGCGAGCAGCATTGGCGTTCTGTTGAAAAGCGCGGGACTGCGAGTCACTGCAGTAAAAATTGATCCATACCTAAATGCCGATGCAGGAACGATGTCGCCCTTTGAGCATGGGGAGGTTTTCGTCCTAGATGATGGAGGGGAAGTAGACCTCGACCTTGGGAACTATGAGCGGTTCCTCGACGTTTGCCTCACTAAGGAGAACAACATCACGACTGGCAAGGTATACGACAACGTGATTCAGAAAGAGAGGAAGGGGGANTACCTCGGCAAAACCGTCCAGGTAATCCCGCACATAACCAATGAAATTCAAGAGTGGCTAGAGAGGGTTGCTCACATCCCAAGCGATGGAAACGGCAAGGAGCCGGACGCATGCGTGATCGAGCTAGGTGGGACGGTCGGAGACATCGAGAGCGCGCCATTTATCGAGGCACTCCGCCAATTCCAGTTCCGGGTGGGCGAGGAGAATGTATGCTTCGTTCACGTCAGCCTGATTCCCGTAATGGGACCTGTCGGTGAGCAGAAGACGAAGCCGACCCAACACACCGTGAAGGACCTGCGGGGACTGGGAATAACCCCGCATATGCTGGTATGCAGGTCGAAGAGTCCCCTGGTTGACGAAACCAGACAGAAGGTGTCTGCATTCTGCCACGTCCCCCCCGAGGCAGTCGTCTCGGCGCATGATGTATCGAACATCTACCAGGTTCCAATAATGCTCGAAGAGCAGGGGGTTACCAGGATGCTCTCGGAAAGGCTCGACTTCAGCATCCCTTCGAAGAGGCCGCTACTCAAAGAGTGGGGCGAGATGGCGGACCACGTAGACTCGCTGGAAGATGCGGAAGAGGTCCACATTGCCGTTGCCGGTAAGTACACTGACCTTTCTGACTCATACCTTAGCGTGATTAAGGCCCTACAACACGCCTCTTTCAAGGTAGACAGGAAGCTGGTAATCGACTGGATAGAGTCATCCAATCTCGATGACGAAGCGAAGAAATCCGATCCTGAAGCCCATTCTGATGCCTGGAAGAAACTAGAGTCCGCTGATGGCGTTTTAGTACCTGGAGGATTCGGAATCAGGGGAATAGAAGGAAAGATCAAGGCTGCAGAGTATGCTAGGAGNAACGGGGTTCCCTACCTGGGCGTTTGCCTTGGCTTGCAAGTCGCAACGATAGAGTTCTGCAGGAATGTACTGGGCATGGAAGGNGCGAATTCTACCGAGTTCGATGAAGACACGGAGCACCCTGCAATTGTCTTCATGCCCGAGATCTCAAAGACGCACATGGGAGGAACAATGAGGCTTGGAACGAAGCCTACGCCCTTCTTGGTAGAAGACTGCAAGATCAGAAGGCTGTATGGCGGAGTGGAGCACGTCGATGAGCGTCACAGGCATCGATACGAGGTGAATCCAGAGTTGATTGAGAGCATTGAGGAGAAGGGCCTGGTTTACGTCGGCAAGGACGAGACAGGTGAGAGGTGTGAGATTATGGAACTTAGTGACCACCCGTATTTCGTCGGAACACAGTACCATCCAGAGTTCAAGTCCAGGCCAAACAGNCCTAGCCCGCCGTTCCTGGGATTGCTGAAGGCCGCCAGCGGCTTGGAAGTCTAATCGACCGACACCGGTAGGATTCGGGTGGTCCTGTAGCCTTGCAAGACCTTCATGTAACGCTTCGACGAGAAGTCCGAGTCCAGTTCGGAGTCCCCGGTCTCGATTCTCAGTGCTCTAACTGAAAGAAGCTTTGCAGGGGTTACAACACCGAGGATGTTGTCTATCCCCACCTTCCTCAATACCTCGGGCGANAGTTGCAGATTACCNCGTCCGATCAGGAAACCCTGGCCCCCCATCGGGGAGAGGAGCAAGGACGACTTCCCCCTGTGCCCCTCGATAATCGAGAGTATCTGCTCCTCGTTGAGNTCGGTACCNACTTGCTCGTCACCAATCGTAGCATCGATTCCAAGTGTGGTCAGATTGAAACCCACCTCCTCGCCCACCGCTCGAAGAGTCCCCCCGGAACCCCAGATAAGCAGGTGATCTGGGTCAATCATAGTCTCCTTGACATGGTCTGCAAGCCCTGCCAGTATCTCATCCTCTGAGTCGGTAGGGATTAGCTCCTTCGAACCCTGCATCCATCGAGGCGAGTTGGGTGAGAACGCTTCGGCATAGAGCCTCACCACCCAATCTCCCTTTCGGTAAAGTTCCTCATCCAGATCAAGTACCTCTGTGCTGGAAACTAGCAACTCGCCGGATATCCATGATGACAATACCTCCGCAGCAGCCTTCGGAGAGCTTGCGAAGCAACCGGAGTGCATCTTCACCCCGGATGGAATNCCNATCACTGGTAGCTTGGATTGATCGCATTCCCCCAACTCNGCAACAATGTCCCTAGTGGTTCCGTCGCCTCCNGAATAGACCAGAATATCTATTCCGGAGCTCAACAATTTCCTCACGGCTGACCTAGTATCCTCCGCAGAAGTGCTTTCTGCTGTCTCGTGGGGAGTAATGATCTCGCCAATTTCGGACTCATCTGGAATCCAGTCAGTCCCCATCCTACCCTCGCTCGTGACCCAGACGATATTGCCAAAACCGGATCTATGGATCCTGGAGAAGTTCTCCAGCATCATTGAGGTCCTGGGACCCGACCTGTCCTGGGCGCCCATGGACCTGGCCTCCTCCGCCTTCCCATCGGACCCCTTGAGCCCCAGACGGCCGCCTAGGCCTGCATCCGGATTGACGAGAAGCCCCAGTCTCACATAGTTGCGANGACGATGGGCGTTATTATCGCTACATACCCATTCGGAGAGTCATGCGAGTGGTGGTGGCACTAGGAGGAAACGCCCTCCTTAGGCGCGGGGAGCCACTAACGGCGGATAATCAGAGAAGGAACGTCAGTATTGCCTGCAAGGCACTTGCACCCATTGCAAGTGAGCACCAATTGGTTATCACGCATGGAAATGGCCCGCAAGTGGGCCTTCTGGCTTTGCAATCTGCATCTTACGAAGAGGTGGAAGAGTACCCNCTAGATGTCCTTGGAGCCCAGACAGAGGGAATGATCGGNTACATGATCGAGCAAGAAATGGGCAATCTGATGCCAACTGAGACCGCTTTCGCAACGATCCTCACAATGGTGGAGGTTGATCCCGATGACCCTGCATTCGAGGAGCCGACAAAGCCCATTGGTCCGACATATAGCGAGAGTGTCGCTAGGTCTCTCGCAGAAGAAAAGGGATGGTCCATCGCCAAGGACGGGGAGAATTGGAGGAGGGTCGTACCTTCCCCCATCCCACATAGAATCTTCGAGTTGAGGCCAATACACTGGTTACTCGAGAAGGAAACAGTAGTGATATGTGCCGGTGGAGGGGGCATCCCGACCGTATACAACTCCGAAGGAGATCTGGAGGGTGTTGAGGTCGTCATAGACAAGGACAGGGCCAGTGCCCTACTAGCTAGGCAGCTGAATGCACGGCTTCTGATCCTGGCAACTGACGCCGACGGAGTCTACGCCGACTGGGGCTCAGAAAACGCGAAAAAGATAGAGCGCACGACTCCAGATGAGATAGAGAAGTTCGAGTTTGACGTTGGTTCAATGGGGCCCAAAGTCGAGGCAGCCTGCGACTTCGTGAGAAGGACTGGTGAGAGGGCGGTTATCGGCGCGCTATCTGATCTAGAGGGCATGGTAGAAGGCTCTGCGGGAACCCAGTTCACCATAGAATGAGGGCNTTTCCAGGATTCTGCGGACAAGGCCTTCATATCATCGTGGCGTAGGCGCGGAAGAGGAGGAGTTCCATTGGCAATGATTTCGGTTACCGTAGGTA
This sequence comes from Methanobacteriota archaeon, assembly GCA_002725315.1. Lineage (GTDB taxonomy): Archaea > Thermoplasmatota > Poseidoniia > Poseidoniales > Thalassarchaeaceae > UBA36. The sequence goes on from PBOL01000022.1 coordinate 10,918, forward strand.
AAGGCGAAAATCACGAGTATTCCAGTGGAATTAGCGTTGGGGAGGTCATCGCAAATGTGCATGGAAAGAAGTCAGGAGCAGTTGCAGCCAGTGTAGACGGTGAGCAGAGGGACCTTTCATTCGCGCTTGAGGATGATTGCGNGGTTGATGCGATCCTGGGGGAGTCAGACGAGGGCCTGTACATTCTCCGGCACAGCTGCGCGCATCTACTGGCCCAGGCAGTCACGGAAATCTTCCCCGATGCGAAGCCAACCATAGGGCCGCCAATCGAGCACGGCTTCTACTATGACTTCTTGATGGACCCAATAGGGGACGATGAGCTCCGTCAAATCGAGAAGAGGATGAAGGAGCTAGTAAAGCAAAACCTGCCGATTGAAAGGGAAGAGTACGACAATGACTCTCTCAGAGAGATGTTCGCAGATAACCCATTCAAGATCGAGATAATGGATGACAAGCTTGGGCATGACGTCGGTTCTTCTGCTTACAGGCAGGGCGACTTCGTAGATCTGTGCAGGGGCCCTCATGTTTCGAGAACTTCCCAGCTTAGATGGTTCAAACTAACCAGCACAAGCCAAGCATATTGGAGGGCAGACAGCGATAGAGAGTCACTAGTCAGGATTTACGGCATGTGCTATGCGTCAAAAGATGGCCTCAAGGAGAGGGAGCGGCAGATACAAGAGGCCTCAAAGAGAGACCACAAGAAAATAGGGCGTGAGATGGATCTCTATATGATAGACGAGATGATCGGCAAGGGACTACCGGTCTGGCTTCCCAACGGAGAGGTTCTGAAGACGGAGATAGAGAAGTTCGCTCTGGAAACCGAAGAGGCCTACGGTTACGTCAGAGTCACGACACCTGTTCTGGGAAAGAAGGAGCTATTCGAGACAAGTGGCCATCTTCCACACTATGCCGATGGGATGTACCCTCCCATGGAAATGGATGACGGAGAGTATTACCTGAAGGCAATGAACTGTCCCATGCACCACCTGGTATTCACAAACAGCAAGCGCTCTTACAGGGAGCTGCCGCTGAGAATAGCAGAATACGGAACAGTGTACAGAAACGAGCTTTCTGGAACACTGTCCGGAATGCTAAGAGTAAGGATGCTGACCATGAATGATGCGCATGTCTACTGCACGTTGGAGCAGGTAGCAGAAGAAGTTGAGGCGATAATCAGAATGAGCGAGGGTTACTACGATGTTTTCGGCATGGGGGACTACTACTACCGTCTATCTCTTTGGGATCCAGATGACAAGGATAAGTACATCGATCAGCCGGAAAATTGGCAAGCTACCCAGGATCACCTCCGGAGGATAATCGATGACTTGGGGGTAGAATATGTCGAGGCGATAGGGGAGGCTGCATTCTACGGGCCTAAGATCGATATCCAATACAGGACCGCCCTGGGTAGGGAGGAGTCGATTGCAACAATACAACTAGACTTCGCTGCAAAGGAGAGGTTCGGCCTTTCATTCATGGACGAGACTGGTAACGAAAACGGGGAGGTTTTCGTAATTCACAGGGCACCACTCTCCACCCACGAAAGGTTCGTCGCATTCCTGCTGGAGGAGTGGGCAGGTAATCTCCCGACCTGGATTTCACCAATCCAGGCCCAGATAATCACGATTTCAGAGAAGCACAAAGAGTACGCACAAGAGGTAAGGGGCGCTCTTGAGTTGGCAGGAGTAAGAGTCAGAGTAGACGACTCCGACAACACGATTGGGAAGAAGATCAGGACTCATCGGAAGATGAGGCCGGCATACATGGTCATTCTCGGGGACGATGAAGTCAAAGACAGGGCCGTTTCGATAAGATCCAGAAGTGGCAACCAACGCAATGGGGTGCCTCTGGAAGAGTTCGTAGCAGACATCTTCGCAGAAATTTCCAACAGAAGCGGGCATCTCTCCATAGTGGAGTGAACTATCAATACTGAGTCCCGCCTAGGACCGGCCAACCATGACCGCTGACGACGGAACGCGTGATTCGGGGATCGCTCAGGCTATGCTTTCTACGGCTCGTTCGGTAGTCAGGACGTGCCTACAGATCAGGAGAGAGGAGGACGTTCTAATTATCACGGACCCAGAAACAGCGGAAGTAGGTCAGGCGCTATACGAGGAGGCATCCAGAGTCACTGACAGGATACTGCTGGTGATGATGCCACCCACCCAGAAGCCTGGGAAGGAGCCCCCTCTACCTGTTTCCGACATAATGCGTAGGCACAGGGTTATTCTGATTGCTACAAAGAACTCGTTATCCCATACTAGAGCAAGGCAGCAGGCTTCCAAAGAAGGAGCGAGGGTTGTTTCCATGCCCGGAATAAACGACGAGCTCTTCGAGAGTGGGGGNATGACAGCGGACTATAATGCACTTCAGAGAGAGATCAGCGGCATGGGATCAGTTTTTCGAAGAAAAAGAAGAGTCAGGGTGACTACGCCCTCGGGAACGGACGTTGAGTTTCGGACTGGTAGTCGCTGGGTACTGGAGGACAATGGAATATGCAACAGGCCCGGGCAGGTCTCCAATCTCCCTGCTGGGAAGGTTTTCGTCCTNCCGAATGAGGGGACCATGAATGGGACGATAGTCGTAGACGGTTCATGGGAGGGAGGGCTTCTGGAAGAGNCGTTGACATTCAAGGTAGAAAATGGGATAGTTGTAGAGGCCTCGGGAGGGGAATTAGCAAAGGAGATCGAAGGAGTCTTCGAATTGGCCAAGTCCGGACTTAGGGGCTCCAAGAGAGATGTGGTTTGGACGGTTGCTGAGTTTGGTATTGGAATGAATCCGAAGGCTCTGGAAATAGTCGGAAATAAGCTGGAAGACCAAGTCGTCAGGGGTTCTGCATACTTCGGATTTGGAGACAATACCCACCTAGGGGGGTCTGCAAGGGTAGGTTTCCACCTTCGAGGAGTGATTAGGGACCCCAACGTTACTCTCGAAGAAACAACCCTGATCAGTGAGGGCAATGTTGCAATTCGCTAGGTAGTTGATATGAGAGCAATCCTCTGGTGCAATGGCTNGGCTCCCGGGGCAGTTGTAATGGACAGAGTGCTTGAGCAAAACGCCGACGTCTTCGGAGTAGATGGCGGTGCTGACAAGGCCGCGGAAAAAGGAATAGNAGTCAAGGANGTATTAGGAGACCTGGACTCCGTTGATCTTTCGCGATGGTCGGGCAAGACCACCGAACTGCCCAATCAGGACAGCAGTGACTTGGCGAANTCCATTGAGGAGTTGATTGGCAGGGGTTACGAAGAGATTGACATTGTCGGAGCGGGGGGCGGTTCGTCAAGCCACATTCTAGGAAATTGGGCGGCTCTNTGTGATGCTCCCGGAGGGGCCAAAGTGAGCATTCACCACAATGACTCGGTTACAGTAAGAGTTCATCCGGACGATGGGGGGTTTGATTTCTTCTCGGGGGATAGCGAGGAGTTCTCTGTTTTCGCCCTAGAGAAATGCANGGTCTGGATTTCTGGATCTAGGTGGGAAATCAAAGGAGAGGAGATGGCAATGTCAACTAGGGGAATGAGCAATCGGGGCCTAGGGCAGATGGTCTCAATAAGCGGGGATGGGGTTCTAGCCGTACTCATCCCCGGATGACTATTGCTCCTCAGGAGATGCCTGCTTAGCTAGCATCAGCGCAATGGGCCGAGTCCGCTCGTCTGCCTCCAGCGCTATTCGGGCGATTATCATTATTGGAACTCCAATTATGGCACCCGAAATACCCCATACTGAATATGAAATCATTACAGTCATTAGGAGGACCAATGGGGAAATCCCCAGACGCTGNCCGGACAGATTAGGCTCGATCAGGGATCCGAACAGCTGCTGGTTCCCGACCATTAACGCCCCCAGTACCAATGCTTGGACGGGATCGAGGACAATCAGAGCGATTGCAAAGGGAGGGATGGTAGCCAAGAGCGCACCGAGCACTGGGATGAAGTCCAGCAGGAAGCACAACGAGCCGAAGAGAAACCAGCCTGGTATCCCCATGAACCATAGCATTAGTGCCAGAACGATGGCCTGTCCTGCGCTGCATGTTGCCTTTGAGATGACGTAGGTGGAAATCGACTCGGATGATTCTGAAACAATTTTCTCAAACCTATCATAGGAGTNTGGGAAGGCTGCCNTGAACCTACCTGGGATGCTCTTCTCCTCGAGGATGATGAAGATGACGAATATAGCCACTGTGAGAAGGGTTGTCATGAATTGAGCGGCGTCTGCAAGTATTCCGGTGGCAAACATCTCGATATTCTCGGGGTTCAGAAGATCCCCTATCCTGTTGTCCTGGAAAATTGTCTCCAGGCCATATAGGTCTGAGTTCCCTAGGTCGGCCCACTTCTGATCGAACTGATCAANGAGGCCCCCCTCCTTGTTGGTCTCATCGATGAAATCAGATAGGTTGTTGTATAGTAGGATGGATACCAGATAGGCAAGGAACGAGCCGAACGAGAGTATAATTGCATATGCCAGCAATGGGAATCTGCGAACAATCTCTATTCGCTCAAGCAGATAGTTCTCCGGGGCTCGGATTAGGAAGTAGATCAGGATAGCAATAGCAAGTGGCATTAGGATTTCCTTGAGNTGCACCAGTGCCAGATATGAGACCAGTGTCACTATCGAGAAGCTCGCTGCTGCTGTNATCTTTGAGCGAGATGAATAGANCTGCTCTTCAGGCATGCCTCCGCGGAAGTGGCAGCAGCAATCAAGAGTTTCCCCGTCATCCTTCTCTGGCTATTGCCCGTTGGTATACCTCTAGGAATGACTTNGCATTACCCTCNAGGGTGAATCTATCCAATACTAGTCGCCTTCCTTCCATTCCTTTGGAGGACAGGTTTTCCTTGGATGAAATCTCCTGCAAGATTGCGNTGGCCATTGATTCCACATTTCCCACTTCAAACAGCGACCCTACGCTACTGTCGACCATCTCGGGAAGAGGGCCATGGTCTACTGTGACTACGGGAGTTCCTGATGCCATAGATTCCAGAGGTATCAGGCCCTGCCCCTCGTATACTGATGGGAAAACCGTAAGGTCGCAGCATCGATACAGCTCAGCAAGATCGGAGAATGGAAGGCTGGGTTCGATGAAGACACGCTCCCCTTCCCCCAATCGATATGCCAATCTCTGGAGCTTTCTCTTTAGTCNCCCCCTTCCGACNATGACCAGATGGGCCTTCTTTCCTGATGAGTTTACTCTCTGTAGGCTCCGGATTAGTTGCCCATGNCCCTTTCTGGCAGCGAGCCTGCCGACGGCGAGCAATAGGACGGTGCCATCGTTTGCACNATATNTGGATCTAATCTTGTTGCAGTTGTGAATCGCGTCCTCACTGTCTCTGTGCAGTGGGGCGAATGTCGTAGTATCGACGCCCCAGTGAATGACCTCGCAGTCCCAATCATCTGGGGCATCGTACCTACCGNCCAACTCGTCCCTTGTGGCGATTGAGTTTGGCACGACAACGGCGGAGTGTCGAATCGCGTGGGTCTCGAACTTTGAGTAGCGTCCGGCCAAGTATCTAATCGCAATATCGTTGGGATTTGCCCAGACTGCGGGCTCACCTAGCCTTGCCGCCGTTAGCAGCCCCTCCCTTTCACCCAACCAAGTGCCATGCATGGAGGAGACTATGGGGGCAATTCTGTCCTTGCATCTCTCTAGCTGCCTCTCATCCCACGAAATCATTGGGCAGTGCAGATGTACAACATCGACTGGGTCTTCCGAGTGTAGTTTCTCCAGGGCCTTCAGGGAGTGGCGGCCGAATGAGCGGGTGAACTCCATGGGAATAGGGAGCCATGGAACTTGGATTACACGGACCCCATCTAACAATGGGGGAGAGCCACTGGATTTCCTTGTAATCACCGAAACCCTGTGACCCAGGGAAGACAGGGCAGATGACAGGGAGTACACAGTAGAGCNCATTCCACCCCATCTTGGAGGGTACTCTCCGGTCAGCATGCATACGTGCATGTAATTGTCCTCACCCTCGGGCACGGGAGTGCGTTATTGAAGCGATTGGGGAAAAATTTGGTCCACAATGGTTCAATAATATCCTCCTTTTCGGCGGTTTCCCATGTCATCGGCACTTCCAGTACATGTTACGGTCGTGATTCCTACATTGAACGAGGAGGAGGCCATAGTTCAGACCATCAGGAGTATTCCAAATGATGGATGGTGCGAGAAGCTAGACTTCCTAATTGTCGATGGTGATTCGTCTGACAGGACAAAGGAGTTGGCCGAAAAGGAGGGGGCGACTGTTTANGTCGAGAAGAGGAAGGGGTACGGTAGGGCCTACAGAACCGGGTTTGCTTTGGCCCCGGGTTCAATAATNGTCACCATGGACGCAGATCTGACTTATCCAGGCGAGGAAGTTCCTGGACTGGTTCGAATGCTGATTGAGGAGGAGCTGGAATTCATCACGTGTGATAGGCTGAGGCGTGCCGAAGAAAGGAGCATGTCCTGGTTACATGGATTCGGCAACTGGGCGCTTTCCTTCACCGCGAGAATGCTATTCTGGTATGGCATTCATGACTCGCAGTCGGGAATGTGGTGCTTCCGGAAGGAAATCCTCGAGAATCCCAGGATGAGGCCCACCAACGATGGAATGCCTCTGTCAGAAGAGATGAAGATTAACGCCAGGAGGTGCTTTGGAAAGAAAAAGGCAATCGAGGTTTCAGTGCCCTATCGTCCAAGAGTAGGTTTGGCAGAGATCAATACGTGGGGAGATGGATGGAAGAATTTCAAGTTCCTTTTCGCGAAGAGGCTTGGGATGAACCGTGAGGCCACCCCCTGGGGCCCAGAAAGTTAATCCTCGTCGGCGTCAAACTCTTCGTCTAGCTCTCGTGGATCGAATGAGGACCACGACTCGATGACTTCCATGTCCTTCGCTATCTCCATCATCTTCCGGCGTTGGAATACAATTCCCCCTGCAGCGAAGGCCGCCATCGAGAGAATTAGGATGGGGATTCCGACTTCTACAATCCAAGAAGAAAGCCCCCCTGTGGACTCTTCTATGGGGATGGTCAGTGACTGGCTAGTGCTGACAAACTCCCCATCGACCGCCCATACGTCAACACGCACCCAAGATCCTCCGGAAACGACCCAGGTGAACTGCGATGTCCAGATATTATCGCCAGCAACAAGGTCGCCGCTTGTTCCATCGTCGTAGAAGTACATTGGTTGTGAGATTCCGCCTGCCGTAAGTTGCCCCCTGACCGTATCAGATGTAGAGTCGGGGTCCTCCATCCTAACCGTGGTTGTTACGTCTGTTGGCTTGTTTTCCTCTACTTTCAATACGGAGGCGGTCAGATCGTGAAGGGTTGGTACCGAATATCCNATAGTCAGGTTGATCGATACAGTAGAAGTGGCACCTCTAGAGTCCTGGACCAGAAGCTGTACCATCGTCGGGCCAGGGGGGAGCGATAGTTCGACACTGGAGCTGTCACTAACAAGGGAGCCGTCGATGGTCCATTCGTACAGTACTATATCGCCATCATAGTCGAACGACTCTTCGGCGCTCATAATTGCGGGTTCTCCTGGTGGGAGATACTGCCCGTTCTGAAGACCCGATATTACAGCCACTGGTCCGGTCTCTAGGACAACTAGGGACTGGGAGTGGGTCCTCTGCATTCCGTCATCGTCAGTCAGGATGAACGTCAAGTTGTGATTACCCGCGACGAGATAGTCATTGTACCAGAACTCAGTGCTCTTATTCACCAGTATCTCACCCATTAGGTCCGAGGTTACGCTAACTGTGAACTCGTCCCCATCGTAATCGATAGAGTTACGGAAGTCAAACAGAACTGGGAGATTTGAGTAAACCTCTATCCCCGGGATTGGCGAGTCCAGAACTAGAGAAGGGGCTGCCTTTTCTACGATGATTGAGACCTCGTCGGTCACTATTCCTGAACCGTCGTCGATAGAAAGGGTCAGCGTGTGCTCGCCCGAGGGAAGCCTGGTCTCCAACTCCCAGCCACCGCCGAGTGGTTCCTCGAGCAAGTCCGACAACCAAAGCACGCTTACGAGGTCTTTACTGGTGTCAGAAGAAGGATTGCATAGCAGTCCGCTACCGTTGTTTTCCAGTTCNGAGCATGCTAAGTCCCAGTCTCCAGAACCAGTTGAGTCCAATGTCAGAATCTCCGAAGAGTCGATCGTTATCCCTGGGCTTGGATGGGTAATTTGAGCGCGAGGAGGTGAGTTCAGAACATCTACTTCGATTTGGGCTAAGTTCCACTGGCCTCCATGCTCAGATCTGATGTCACTGGCCATCATAGTGATCGAGTGGGTTCCTTTGCTCAGAGTACCTACCCATTCTAACGGATCTTCTGGTGTAGCACCCTGATACAGCAATCCATCTAGATTGCTGTGGAACTCGAACCTGATGTCGTCCCCTTCGGGGTCAGTTGTATTGGAACCATCCAACCTGACCCAATCAGCAGAGGTGGGGCCATTTCTTGTAATCTCCAGATTTGCCTCGGGNATCTCGTTGTATAGCTCTACATCGAACGTCCAAAGAACGGGCGGGTTTACCCCATCGTAAGCTACTACCGAAACTGTGAATTCATCATCCGGGTAGTCGGTGAATGAGCGAACAATCTCCTCGGGGCAATGGGGGTTGTCTGGATCAATATCGGGTCCGGACTCGTATGATGACTCAAGCCAGCACCAGAGATCCCCACCCTCAGGATCATAAGTCCCGCTCAGGCTGATTATTACCTCTGCAGTTTCCCCTAGGAACAAGGTTCCCCACGAGGAAATAGATGGAGTGGTCCCTACGTAAAGTACTGGTGGCAAGTTTACCAATTCGATCTCCCTTGTCTCGTTAACGCAGTGCCCTTCTGAGTCGCAAATCTCAAGAGTAATCTGATGCAATCCATCGGACAGGCATATTTCATCGCCATCATTGGCAATAAAGTTCGAGAAGTTTCCCTCCAAGTCAGGCCCGCATGAAGCGATAAGATCTCCATCGATGCTGCTTGACCAAGAGAAGCTGAGGTCGTCGAAGTCCAAATCCCAAGAAGTGCTGGCATCGAAGATTACCTCGCTTCCGCTAGAGAATAGGCCTGCTTCCTCCGGAGACGACCACTCGATGAAGGGAGGCTGGTTTGTGAGCTCTAATCGACAGTATACTCGCTGATCTTGGTCGATTGAAATTGGCAATGTGTCGTTGTGGNCCCCGTCGTAATCGCATCCCACATAGGCACTGTTGGATTGGGACCACCCCTGCAGAGGTGTCCACCTCTTTCCAACAAATGGCCCAAAGTCAGAATATCCCTCGTATGGTTGNGTCCGGTTGATCTCATCTTCATACGAGTCGAAAGAAACGTTTACGATGGCGAATGGGATGTTCAGGAGATTCTGATTGATGGTGTGCACGTCTAAAACCCACATTAGGTCAACAATGTTGTCTAGTTCTATGTTTCCGGGGTCAGCCAATTGTCCTGAAGAAATCCAACGCAGATGTGAGCTGCTGTTGAGGATGAAAGATTCTGTAGATCCGGGGCTTTGGGTCAGGGTCGAGGAAGTGAAGTTCGCTACGCTTTCGTCTATCGTCGGGCTGTTGTTTTCGCAATACAGTGAAACATCTGCTGCTATGAACTCTGGGTGACCGGAAATGTCCAGGCAATGCTGTGCGCTCTCCCATATCACACTGTTCTCCAGAATGGAGGGGCCCGCCCTGCCCGACCAGAAAAGACCGCCGCTATTTCCACTAAGATCCAAGGCCCTAATTTCAGCATCGACGTTGTTCAAGAAGGCCGAGTATGTGCCAGATGAGTTAGAGTTTATCGCCATATCTTCTATCAGAACCGAGCCTTGGAACAATGAGCCGGAATTGTCGATATCAAGTGCTGGAGAGGTTAGAGCGTCAGAAATTGAAGTGGACAATAGCTGGATATCTACACTGTCCCTGATGACAATTCCATGCTGGTCAGCAGTGCTCGAGCAATCTATGCAGCTTACGTTCTTGCCTCCACTCATGACATAATTTGACTCCCTGAAGAAGATTCCAGCACCGTCCTCTGGTTCGGAAGAGCCTAGGCCGTTTCCTGTAGTGGACAGGTATGACAATTCGACGTTGCTCGAGTCAATGACAGAAACACCGTGCCTTGAGTTTCCCTGGCTAAACAGGTTTTCTACCCTAGGATGGAACTCAACAAATGCAACTCCTGTGTCCCCATTATTTTGCACAGTCCAGTTCCCCCCAATTACCCCTCCCTTTGCCATGTGGACTCCNGCTCCGCTGGAGTTCTCAACTACGATGTCATACACCGTTGCGGGGCCCTTCGAAGTCCAAGATGTGCTCCTGAACAGAATTCCTGCGCCATCGTGACTNGTTGCAGGCGAAGTCGGGCCGTTGTTCCTTAGAGTGATGTTTCTCAGTGCCGTGGAAGAGTCGGTGGTGTATGCTCTGAATCCAACTAAGGCATTATCCTCAATAAGTGCGTCTGTGACCCTTGCACCACTGGTATTTACNTCGAATGCAGCACCAATACCCAACCCAGGAGTGATTGCTCCCGGGCCACCGGTGCCCCGTAAGACTAGTCCCTCAAAGATGGCGTTTGTCTCGAGGTTTGAGAAGTTAGTATGATCGTATCTCTCAACCAGTATTCCCCTATTCTGACTGTCCTCCACTTCCAGGCCAATGAAGGTCGGCCTAGTAACAAATCCCGGGCTCTGGTGGCGAACAATCACACCATTGTCAGACCGCTGCACAATAGTTCCCGAAAAAAGTGGGATTGAGTCCTCGACCCAAATTCCCGCTGCAGCGGCTAGGGTGGCACCCGAGATATTGGACACTACTAGGCCATCCAAGAGTCCTCCTCCATTCGCCCAGACATTTACCCCTCTAGTCACAAGACCATCGATTTTGGCATTCTGAACTATTGGGGCTGACCCTGAACCAAAGCTGAGGCCTATGCCGTATCTCCAACTCAGCGTAGCACCGTGGATATCTTGCCCTCCCCCCTCGATTACCAGGTCCCTGATTAGGGGGGATGCGCCATCGAACATGTCTACGGAAACCCTGTCTGCATTGATCACGGTGAGGTTGTTAATCTGTGGATCGCTTCCGAAAATGGTAATTCCGTATACAGAATCAGTAATTGTAAGGTTATCCAATACCGAGTTCTTTCCCTTGCTGGAAGAGTTGAACTGTAGGCCCTCGTGATCCCCCGAAATTGATTGGAAGAGAACTTGGGATGAAGTCGTCCCCTCTATTGAAAGACGCCCGTCCACTACTATTCTCTCCGAGTCCCCGATTAGCACGGTAGAGCCCGCCTGAATCACCAATACCTCGTTGGATGCGACGTGGTATCCTTCGGGGAGGGAAACCGTCCCTGACCACACTGTGGTGGACCTTGTTGTGTGAGATGCGCTAACTAGCATCGGTGAGAGGAGGATCAGGAGGGCGAGGAAGGTTGCACTCGTCTTGCGTTGACAGGAGTGCATGGGCCCCGCCGACCGCTTGCCCAGTTAATGCCTTGCGCGGGTTGAGTGTTTGCCGGTTTGTCACAGTAGGAGTGATAAGCAGCCAGTCAGCGCGTTGGCTCGATGCCGTTGGCCTGGGTGCTAATCTCTTGTGAACCCGGTCGTGAGCGAGATGTGTACGTCCACTTACTAAGCATGCCAACGGTCTCAGAAGTATCAGTGGTGTATGGCGAGCTTGACCTAGTAGCAAGGATTGACTTCGATGATGAGAAAGAGATGTCAAAGACTCTGATTGTGGAGATGAGGACGGTCGAGGGCATAAGGAAGACTGAGACCCTTATCGCTGTGGAGGTGTAAGATTGGCGGTCGGATTTGTCTTAATTACAACGGAACCAGGTGAAGAGGTAAGCGTGCGGGAAGCCGTTAGCAAACTCGATTGCGTTTCTGGAATTTGGATTGTGTTTGGCTCCCATGACTGCTTCGTAAAGGTAGAGGCCGATGACGATGCAGAGCTAACAAGAGCGATTGTTAATGGGATCAGGTCAGTGCCGGGTATCATAGATACAAGGACCCTGATTGGAGCCGAGATCTAGAGTTCCTTGGCTAGTCTGCTGGTGAGTTTCTTCGCGGCTCCGGCACACTCTGCGGCCCTTAGCCTAACTATGGACTCGTTCCAATTTGAGAGCCTGGAACTCGGCTCAAGAACGCCTCTCCAATACCACCAGTGAGAGCAGGCTCTCCGATGAGAGGGTAGGTCCCCTCTGAGAGAGCCGGGATTGAAGACGGAGTGTTCGTTCAACAGCCATTCCGGGCAGTTTGGATGGCTGGCCTCGAGTGCCATGTGAATGATCTTGATTCTTTCCAATGGCGACTCTGATGACTCGATGTGTTTCCTAGCAGATGCCATTGCCTCCTCGGTCACTAGTCCTTCGGACTTTGACACTAGCCTGGCCTTGATGTCAAGGGATTTGACTCGGGCGTCATTTGGCCCAAGTCTCTCTTCTAGAGAACTGCGTGTGCTCGCTGCCTGTTCCAAGTCACCGATGTCTAGAGATATTGAGTGCCTCAGGAGATCGATGGCCAATGATGCCATTTCCCCATCCTCACTAGATAGGTCTGAGAGGAGTAACGAGTCTGCTTCGGACAATATTGAGGAGGCGGATGCAGGGTCTATTGGTCCAGGAAGCCTGTCGTCGAATTTCCTAACTAGAGCCGAAATCTGTGTTCTGACTCTTTCTTCCGGGGGCATTAGTTTCATTGCCGACTGCTCGAGTTCCTCGGCCTTCGATAAATCACCCTCGATTCTAGCTAGTCTGGATTCCCTGAATATTTTATTGGGCCCACTGGGGAGGCTTTCGATGTGGCTAGAGGCGAATCCTGCTTCGCCCCTCTCCAATGCCAGGTCTGCCGCCATCTCGGAAAGTCTCTCTTCGTCGAGAAGTTGCGTGGCTTGTTCCAATAGTACGGCCGCAGCAGCGCTATCCTCGGATGAAATCAGTGGAATGTTCCCCATTATCCATCCAGCATCTATGAGGTTCTCCGAAAAAATTCTGTGATGTGCTTCGATTCTCAGTGCTCTGTGGCCATCCCTGGATGACCATTTCTCTGCCTGCTCGTGATGGAGCTTTGCGATCTCTTCTTCAGACCATGCCGCCCTTCTTACATTCCTGACCAAGTGGTGTGGCTCGACGAAATCTGAAACCCACCGAAGGATCGCAGAGTCATCCAGCTCATCTGCTCCGTCCGGTTCGAAAAGCTCGTCTACAAGAAGTGGGATTGGTGATAGGGAGAGTTCATCCAACGAAGTCGAGCCCGGTTGGCTCAGCCTTCTGATAACGGTATTCTCAACGAACTCCTGAATCGCCCCCGATCCTGGGAGCTCGTCATCTGGCTCCCATAGTTTGATGGCTAGAGGATGGCCATCCATCGCCCTGCAAATCTCCAATGCCTCGGATTTGTCAAGGTTTTCAGGCAGAAGGCCCAGTGCTTCTTCTGGGACCAGTCCTTCGAGCCTGTTCTCAATGAATCCAATAAGTTCAGTGAAGGGGTTGGGCGCTCTAGTAACCACAATTACCGATGCAGATGTCCTAGAACAGGCCTCCATCAGCGACTTGACCGATTCGATGTGCCGATCACTGAGTTCCTGTGCCTCGTCAAGTACCAGGAGGGTTCTCTTGGAGTCTAACTTTGCAGAAATTGACTCTATCGATGAAGGAGGGTTTCCTCCGAGCCACATTTCTCCAATCGAGCGCACATCTGAGTCAGCGTTTGCTGAGGACCATCTGACAGTCCAGTTCCTTTCCCTCATCTCATCGCAAACTGCAACTGCTAGGCTTGTCTTACCAATCCCCGGTAGACCCTCGATCAATATGCTGCCCCCCTCAGAAGCAGACTCTGCGATGGAAGAGACCTCTGCCCCCCTCCCTGTAATGTTGACTGAGTCTGGAATTGGCCCGAAAGAAGAGCCCCCCTGCTGAGGAGTGTGTGAGTGCGATTCCGATGCTTCACGTCCAGATTGGGTGATATGGACTACCTTCCTTCGGCGATTTGAGCCAATGACATGCGCGGTCCTAGTGGTGATGAGTCCAGCCTCCTCGAGTCTCTTTAACGGGGGATTAAGCGCTGAACGGACCACTCCAAGGTGTTCCGCGATTCCAACCAGGGATAGGGCTCTGGGAACGTCCCAAGAGCTCTCAAGGTCGCTACCAAAGCGAGAAAGATGGGAAAGAATCGCAAGTTGGCGCTGGTTGGGCACGGGCCCCCGTCTTGCAAAGTGTAAATCAAACCCGTCACCCACGGCTTCAATCGTTATGGCCCTGGATTCGAGTAAATTGGACCTTCCCGAGAAGCCCGGAGTCTACATTTTCCGTAGGTCTGACGGAAGGGCGAGGTACATCGGAAAGGCATCCGATCTACGAAGCAGGGTCAAGTCCTACTTCTCAAAGAGTCCAGACAGGGCGATGATTCCAAGGCTGATAGAAGAGGCTGAAAGAGTTGACTTCATCGTTACAAATAGTCCCTCTGAAGCCCTAATTCTCGAGAGGGAGATGATTCGAAAAGAGCAGCCCAGATGGAATAGTCAACTCAAGGATTCCAAGAGTTATCCATTCATTGCAATTTCATCACATGACCTACCCAGAATAATGTACACTCGAAACCCCCCAAATGGAGCAAAGATTTGGGGTCCGTTCCCCGATGCTGGGGCAGCCAAGACAGTGATCAAATTGCTCCGTAGGCACTTCGGAATCAGAGACAATCGCGACAACCTACCATTTGGATTCGTAGAGTCAGAAGAAGAAGGGGATTACAATAGCAGGATTAGGGCTGTTGAAAGCGTTCTCGATGGAAATGCAGGATTGCTGACCAAGAGGCTCCAGAAAGAGATGGATGAGGCATCGGAGAAGATGGACTACGAACGTGCTGCGAGAGTACGTGACATGATCGGAGCAGTGCAGAGCACTGTCTCGGAGAAGGCCGTCTCAAGCAGATTTTACCAAGACTGTGATGCGATTGGATTTTCCTCCCAAGGAGAATCTGGGTTTGTCGTAATCCTTCACGCAAAGGACGGGGTCGTTCAGGGTCAGGTGGAATACCCGCTAATTCACAGGGGCGATGTATCGGACTCAGTTTCCCTGATTCTCTCTGAGCACTATGCCAACCGGAAGCCACCGNGGACCCTGCTAGTACCATCCTCCCTGGGAGTGGAGATGGAGGACTGGCTCAATCAGAGGAGGAGGAGTAAGGTATCAGTCAGAGTTCCTCTGAGAGGTGAGTTGGCTAGTCTCAGGAGGATGGCAGATAGGAATGCGGAGATCCAGGTAATCAGGGGCTCTAAGAGCATCGTGGGTGGTATTGATCAGGCAGCTGCCGACGAAGGGGCAAATCTTCTAGGGCTAGGCTCGCTAAATCACTTGGTCTGCTTCGACATGTCACAGAACCAAGGAAAGGGGAGAGTCGGGGCTTCCGTTGTTTTGCGCGCCGGGAGCCCCTCCAGAGAGGAATACCGGACATATAGGGTCAAGACCGAGGCGAAGGACGACCTGCGAATGATGTCAGAGGTTGTCATTAGGTGGGCTAAGCGTCAAGACGAGTGGCCTGATCTTCTTCTTCTAGATGGGGGGGCAACACATCTTTCGCATGTCTCTTCTGAATTAGAGGAAATGGGGTTNGGTGGCAGATTTTCCGTTGCAGCCCTAGCAAAGAAAGAGGAGCGTTTGCACATAGGAAGTAGGGAAATTGTCCTAGATAAGAGAGGAAGGGTACTGGTTCACGCACGAGACGAGGCCCATAGGTTCGTAAATCGCTATCACAGGAAGACAAGGAAGACCAGTGCATTGAGCGACCCGCTTGAGGAAGTGGATGGACTGGGTGCAAAGAAGATACAGGCCATCTTGAGGCACTTCGGAGGNAGGAAGGCTTTGGAACATGCAAGCATCAATGAGATTCGACAGGTTCCTGGAATAGGAAAGGCGATGGCAGAGCGGATTCACTATCACCTTAATGGGTGGTAGAATGAGCAAGTGGGANCCCCACAATAGGCTTGAAGAGGCTCTTTCGGCCAGGTTTGGCGGATCTGCTCCGGGAAAAATTCCGAGTAAGTGGGAGAGGTTCGCAGACGTGGCCATTCTCCCGAGGGGGTCTTTCAGTGAGGATTTCTGGGGTGCGGATGAATCTCTGTGGGAAGCAATTGCCGAGGCCTTGGGGGCAAAACGCCTAGGGCGGATGGGAGAGGTCTCAGGGGAATACAGGGAAAGCGGAATCGAGCTTCTTCTGGGAGAGGACGACTGGGTCGAGAGGACGGAGAACGGCACAAAATTCGGATACCATTTCACCAGTACAATGTGGAGTCGTGGAAATGTAAACATCCGGAGATCTATCGCAGAATCGGTCGGACCGGGAGAGGTAGTTTGCGACCTTTATGCTGGGATAGGCTACTATTGCCTTCCTATTCTGGTCCATAGCGAGGCTCTAATTGTGCATGCGTGCGAAATCAACCCAGAGAGCGTGAGATCACTGGAATGGGGTCTGCGCGCAAACGGGGTCCAGGATCGTTGCAGAGTGCACGAAGGCGACAACAAGGTATCCACGTCCGACTTGAACGGCGTTGCTGACAGAGTTCTACTTGGGCTTCTTCCTAGCTCGGAAGATGGTTTCGAGACAGCGATGAGGGTATTGAAAGACAGTGGTGGGGTTCTGCATGTCCACGGGCTCGCGCGAGCCGGGAGCTACGACTCCTGGTTGGAAAGTGTGGAGGCGAATCTCTCAGCCCTCAGGCCCGGTGCTTCTCTGACAAGCCGAGTCGAACGAGTCAAATCCTATGCGCCTCACTGGGAACACTGCGTCCTGGAAGTCATCGTGGCGTAGCCTCAAACGCGAGTGCTATCAGCGAATGGCATGGCGGAAGACTGGTTGGAAGCGGCCGCGACCATCTACAACCGGGATTCTTTCGAGCAACGAGAGAGGTACGCTACTCACCTTCTGATTCCCATGGAGGTCCTTCGGACGGTGATAAGATGGAGCATGGAGGCTATCCCCGACGAGGTGCTTATCGGGCTGGACTATGACTCAGAGAAGCCGAACCCTGAATCTGTTGAGGGTTTTTTCGGGCCCGCCAAGACTGTCTTTGCGGGATACGGTTTCCTACTTGGCGAGCCACATATTGTCAATGTCGGGGATTCCTTCAGCGTTCACCATGTTCCTGAGGAATGGACTGATCGAGTTTTCTCGGAGGAGAGGGGGGCTAGGGGGTCTCGATTCGCTTCCTTCCTCCATAGCCATCCCAACGCTTACGCTCATCCCAGTAGGGCCGATGCGGAGGCGGCCCANTGGACGGAGGGCGTGGAAATGATACTTGGAATCAGGTTCAGTCCAGCTCCAATGGGACTCGAGTGGTTCGACGAGGAGGACGGGCATAGGAGGGACCTGCGCCCTGATTCAGAGGAGGATTTGCCTATCCTGACTAGGGTCGCAGGAAGGAGCATACACGCTTTCGAACTGATTGGCTATACTAGGAACGGGGCGGGTGTCAACCTTTTGATTACCACCGAAGATGGAGAGCCTATTGGTATTGAAATTCCAGAGCAATAGGGCCTACTCGTAGTCAATATTGGTATAATTGTCAATGTAGAATCTCAGTTCCTCTAGGCTTCCCTTTGCATCTGAGAGGGCCGTGTGATCGCTCTTCTTGAAGAAGCGAGGGCCATCTGGGGAGAGTCTTCGGAAAAGCTCCTTGAACGAGCTCACGTCGATAATTCGGAACGTCACGAAATCGGCGACAAGGGGCATCTCTCTTCTTATGAACCGCATATCATGATGAACTGAGTTTCCTGCTATTATGCCCCCGGGTTTCATGTGCTCCTTCAGCAATGCAAGGACTCTGTCCTCAGCCTCCTTGATCGAGACTCCCTCCTCGTGAATCCTTCGGACTAAGCCGGACTCGGTGTGGGTCTTGGTGTTCCATGAGTCCATTGAGCCTAGTACTCCTAGGTCTTCTGGCTTGACCGCTAGGCAAATCTCAGCTCCATCGACGGGCGTCAGGTCGCGCTCAACGATGAAGCAAGCAACCTCGATGATTCTCTCGGTTTCTGGGTCCAGCCCAGACATCTCAAGATCCAGGAGGCATATTCGCGATTCCTTCGCCATGGGCCACCCATCGGAAACACGCACTTATTCATGTTGGCTGGAGGATGACAGTGATAGTGTCGTTGTCATGCGCAGCACGTGACCTCCCCCGGGTACATCAGATTCCTTAGGCAGAACAAAAGCTTCCGAAAGCTGTTCATCAGCGATCTGGTCATGTTNACTGGAGACTGGTTCTCAGTTATCGCAATGTTCTTGCTCGCCGCGGAGGCTACCGACGACTCCCCCCTTGGCATCGCTGGTGTGCTGGTTGTTCGCAGCTTCACATTCGCCCCCCTTGAGCCCATCACTGGGATGCTGGCTGATCGCTACTCGCGCAAGGGCCTGATGCTCGTTTCGAATCTACTGTCTTTCGGCATTCTGGTCACATTCCTAGCCCTAGATCTGATGGAGAGTCTGTTATCCGTCTATCTTCTTGCCATCTGCCTAGTTATTGGCAGAGCTGTCTACGATCCGGCGCAGACCGCATACCTTCCCAACGTCTGCACCAAGGAGGAGTTGTTGACGGCCAACGCACTGGTCTCTGGTGTTTGGTCTGCGTCAATGGGATTTGGGGCCGGAATTGGAGGTCTAGTGATCTCCCAATATGGGATCAAAGTGGGCCTTATGATTGACTCTGCCACCTTCCTCTTCGCTGCTCTCATGATTTCGACCCTTCCGCATGGAGGTCCCGAAAAATCGGAGAAAAGATCCGCCAATCCAATCGAGATGTTCAAAGAAATAGTTGCCGGGTGGCGCTACATCCTGGCACGCCCACATATCAGAAGGCTACTGCTCGCCAAAGGAGGATGGGCAACAGGGGGCGGAGCACAGGTTTTCCTACTGATTCTCATCGGAATGGAGGCTGGCTTCGGCGAGGTTGCTGCAGGTATNGGGCTTGTCTANCTGTGTAGAGGATTCGGATCGGGTTTCGGACCGATAGTGGCACGGCCTCTGATGGCGGTTCAAAGGGTGATGCCGTACCTAATTGGGTTAGCACTCGCTGGATCGGGCTTGCTGTACGTGGGGGTATCCACCTTCGAGTGGGGGGCGCTTACCCTTCTCTGTATTTTCTTTAGTCATGGTTGCTCTGGAATCTCATGGGTGTTCTCTACAACCCATCTTCAGAGGCGCTCGGAAGACGAATGGATGGGTCGAGTGGCGGGAACTGATAATCTAGTCATCACGCTGACGATGGGGGTTTCTACCATCTTTGCAGGGCTTGGAATGGAGTACGAAGTTGTGACGCTTAGGGAGATGCTGCTGATCACCGCTGGAATTCAGATTTCGGTTGGAGTACTATGGCTTCTATTGGCATCTCCCAGAGAGAAGTCATTCTTGGCTGGCTAGAACAACGGAGGCAGGCCAACGAGGACAATCAAGGGGAACATGGAGAACAGGGTGCCCTTTGCCAAGGACCTCTTTGATGCCCGAACCCGCTCCTGAATCCTCCTCTGAATCTCCGAGTCCATCGAGTCGATAGCATCGCCAGCGGGAACCCTAGCTTGATCTAGTATGACGTCGAGAACGTCGACTCCAAGGTCCAAGACTCCTGTGACAAGACCGAGAACCGGGTTCTTTGTCGGCTCTTCTTTCTCTTCTGAATCNCCCTTCCAAGGNCTTGGGATTCGAAATCCCCTAACTGTCTGAAGAATCTCCCTCCCAAAAACGGCCGTGTCGACTGTCTGCTTTGCCGACTCCAAGTTTAGCTGGCCAAGTCTCCTTATGTCCATCCTAGACTGCGCGACCCTACCAAAATCTACGACTACCCATACTAGGCCTGAGATTGCCAGGAGTGTCAAGCCGACAAATGGGATGTCCCAATCATCCCAGCCTATGGGCCCAATGTAGACTCTAGCAAATATCGCGAGTATTGCAGGGAGCAAGAATGCTAGCACCTCGTTTAGAACGATTAGCCAGAATCCCTGAACAGGCAACCTCTTGATTCGATCCATGAACCAACGTGCGTGCTTCGCTCGATCTCCTTTCGGGACATAGGTCTGAACGAGATCGAGAAGAGGTGGGGCTACGAAAATCAGCCTCAATAAGAACGGAATGAATATGATTACCAGATAGGCTTCCCAAGGTGAGACGGGCGGNAGGCTAGGGGGTGCCAGCACCTCCGACATGCCCCATTACGGAAGGTGGCTACCAATCAACCTCTCTGTTTTTCTGTGTGGCTTCTGAAGAAGTAGGTTTCGCGAACTATTATAGAAAATTGAGCCAAAGCACCACTCTAGTTCAAGAACCTGTTTCACTCGGACATGGAATATGGCGCAAGGAACTGTCAAGTGGTTCAATTTTACAAAGGGATACGGGTTCATAGAACAGGAAGAAGGTGAGGATCTATTCGTCCACAAGTCAGAGGTTGACGGGCGGATTAACGAAGGTGACGTAGTGGAGTACGAAGTGGGCGACAGCCCGAAGGGCCCCAATGCTATCAACGTCTCCAAAGTAGAGTAAGACTGCGCCATCATAGAGGCACGCAGTACGGGCATTGCTCTCCGATGACGTAGTGCTCGGATTCCTGCTCCTCCAAAGAAAGGGGCTCCCTGCACCTGAAGCACATCTCTATCTCCGACTCCTGGAGGTNGTGGTCGAGGGCGACGCGNTGGTCGAAAACAAAGCAATCCCCCTCCCAGTGAGTGCCGCCGCACTCCTCTAAGTAGGCNAGAATACCGCCATCAAGCTGCCTCACATCGCTGAAGCCCGAGTTCAGCATTACCGCAGAGGCCTTCTCGCAACGAATCCCGCCGGTGCAGTACATCACGATGGTCTTCGATCTGTACTCTTCGGGAAGAGTCTCGATTGCTTCCGGGAAGTCTCGGAATGAGGGGATCCCCAGTTCGACGGCGCCTTGGAATTTGCCGATTCGCGTCTCNTAGTCGTTTCTGGTGTCCAGGACGACGATGTCCTCTTTGGCATCCAGCATTCGCTTGAGTTCCGATGGTGGGATGTGCGGCCCTGTGAAGTCCGCCGGCCTAATTTCATCCATTCCAAGCGAGATGATCTCCCTCTTTCTCTTCACGAGCATCCTTCTGAAGGGCTGATAGTCAGTGTAACTGACCTTGACTTCGATTCCCGCTAGTCTTTCGTCGGAATCGAGGTATTGCTGGAATGAGTCAGTCGAGTCCTTGGAGCCAGCAAGGAAGAAATTGATNCCATTGGGNCTCAGTAGGACGGTTCCCTTNAGCCCCAGTTCAATGCAGGTCTCAAGCATAGGGCCTCTCATCTCGTCCCTGTCTGGGAGATCTACGAAGCGGTATCCAGCGATATTNACGATCATTGACTCACAACCACGCCCCTATGGATANCATGTCCTTTGTGTACCACAGCATGCCTATGATGATGACTATTGCAATGAGAATCTGCAATAAGAACACGGTCTTCCACAATCGGAATATCTGTTTCAGGAATTCAAGCATCAGGCTGATTATCCCTGTGGCCATGGAGGCCGGATGGGCCCTATGCAATTATGCTAATCCTCTATCTTCTCCCAGTTCAGAACAATGGCGCCATTAGAGCTAACGGACAGGACTGGTTTCCACTTGCTAAGGTCGACCGAGCTGTTGGCCTCCATGGTACTCTGTAGATTCGAAACCAACGAGGGGTCAAGCCTGACGTCGTAAGGAGCTTCTTCCGAGGAGAAAAGCGGGCTCGGGAGGAGGACTGGCTCCGGAGTGGCCTCCTCCTCCGGTGGTGNATGATGCTCTCCCTCGGATGATTGCTCAGGGGCAGGGGGTGCTTCCTCGGATTCCTCTGGTTTGGTTTCAATGCTCTCCGATGAAGGGAGNCCTATTTCTGAGACGATGGGTGCGACGCCCTCGATGGTGCTGCCTATCTCGAGTCCTCCTCTCGAGGCGTAGAGCACTGCCTGTCCGATTAGGGTCAATGCTGCCAGGAATAGCATCAGTACGAGCACGAGGTCGCCCGAGGAAATCCCTGTGATTACCAAACCGGATGGCATTCCAACTAGGCTGAACATCCTCCTCCAGCCTTGATCCCTGCTGAAACCTAGAATTACGTGATGGATAGACAGGATAACGATCGAAAGTCCGAAGGACTCGTCGAATCCTATGTATTGGGAGTACGGGTACATCGAGAATAGGAGGAAGGAGGACCCGAACAATCCGAAGTCCTTCTCCATATCGAATAGCGCCGTCATGCTGCGGATGGGTGCACCATACGGGTTCCTGCGTGACCAAGACATGCCTATCATTGCCAGTCCTGCCAAAATGGTCCACAGAAGCAACGACCGGGAGTCAGCACCCAATTCGAGCCAAAGGTTCAGGGTCACCAACTGGGCTACCACCGAAACGTGCAGAAGAAGTGGTAGACCGTTCCTCAGTCCGTCCCAACTAGCGATCAATGCCGAGATGAATGGAAGAGCCCCACTTATCCCTCCTGTGGTTAGTATCATGACGTAGCCAAAGGCCCTTGAGACAGGCCCCAGGTAGTCCAGCGAAGGAGCCATCTCCTCTCTGTTTTCCACGTTTGACAGGAGGACTCCCCGCTCAAGCAGGACGTACTGGGCCATGCCTACAAGGCCCCCGATCAAATGGGCGAAATCTGAGTTGATGCCCATCCCGAAGTAATCGGGGGAGTTGGCGAACTCTATCAGGTTGGAAAAGGCCCATAGGGATGCTATAGGGGTGAACCAGAACCAATTCGCGATCCCCTTCTTCCATGCACCGGCGGTCAGGGCCACGACAATCAATATCGGTGCAGTCCTGACGTCTGGTAGCAGGAATGCGATGGAGAACAGGGCTGCAACAGCAGGTCCGAAGAGCTCCTCGGGACCGTACCTTGAGCCCCCATCACGAGTCCTCTCGGATGGCATGTGGATTGCAACCGAAACTGGTATGGACACCAACAAGATGGAGGCCCATCGCGGAGTATCGAATGCAAGTAGATTGGTAGTCTCACCGAGGTATGGAAGCGAGTCAAGCAAGTACCACACGGTCTCCCCCTCGCCCGCGAAAGAAGAGGCGTATACAACGGCGAAGACAGGCAGCGAGACTAGGACCTGTGTTACTGCGTGCTTTGTCGCCCTCTGCAAGGCGACGAAGAAGACTGGGATGGCGAGAAGGCCACCAGATACATCGGTCATTCCTAAGAATAGCAGAGCAATCAGAGTGGCAGCGCCGATGTACCTTGCCTCTTCCGATAGATCGGAAAGTTCCTTGATCCTGTAGTTCACGACTAGTGGCGCGGATGCGACAAGGGCATCCCTCAGAATAAGAGACGAAAGGTATCCGCCCTCCTCGACAATTACGTCGCTGGAAATCATTGCCGCTGGGATCAAGTAGGCCATTCCAACGAGCCTCTCAAGGGGAGTTGAGTACGTCAATAGCCCCCCCTCCACGGCCAATAGGGCGGATACGATGCAGAGGCAGAGAAGCGCGAGCGTCACAATCTGGCTAGAGCCCAATGAGTAATTGTCTGCGAGGTTCACTCCGAAGAAAATCAGGATTAGTAACATCATCACTGCCATCTCTGGACGGAGCATCAGATTGGCCCCCTTCGCCATGTGATAGCGACAGACCCCGTAGAGTGCGATAGCGGCGGAAATAGGCAGGAAGCGTGTCATTTCGGTTAGGTTTGCCGGATCGTCGAAGCACTGGATGAGGAGGGAAGCCAATATGGGGAGGGTGATTAGCCCGCTGTATATCTCGCTCCTACCGATTGGTTCGAACTCGCCATCTTTGTCTCCGTAGAGCCCAAGAAATAGGTTCAGCTGGTAGATGGACGCAGCGACTATGAGGATTGAGACAAGGTCGCTGGATTGCTCCAGAAGGGGGAAGTTGATGGATGCCAGGATCAGCAATACAGGAGGGCCATCAAAGAATCCTAGACGGCCACGCCTCTGAGCCCACATCCCCAGAATAAGCAGCATCGGGAAAAGGAGGTAGGCAGAGCCCGCAACTGAGGAGAGCGAGTATTCCCCAAATGTTGCAAGGGTTAGTTGCATTTCCGACCCTAGGGCTGCCGAGACCCACCAAGAAGCAATCATCGCCAGATAGGTTGCACGGACCACCCAATCTCTTGCTTGTGGCCTGGTCTCCAAGTGGACGAAGGCCGCGATTCCTACGGCCCATCCAATCAGGGCAGCCTCGTCTGCCAATAGGGCTAGTGCTAGGGCGAGTCCGACTGGCATGGCGGGTGTGCGCTGCATTGTCGTAGGGGCGAACCAGCCAACTAGTAGAGCGACCCAAAGCCAGAATGTCAGACCGAATGGGTACTTGCTCTCCAGAAGGTCTGCGAATACGAATGAAGTCGAGTTTTCTGTGGCAATAATCTGGCAGAATAGAATTGCAGCAACAACTACGCCCGAGCCTTTCTCGATCATCTCCTTAGAGAGGCTGCGATCAGTGGCAGTTATCCCCACCATGACTATTGCGGGAATTAGGAGTCCTGCATGTTCCGTGCTTCCTCCAGCTCGAAGGGCCATGTAGATTGGGAGGAACACAGCCATCCCGGATGAGACTTGGTACAGGACTGCCCTGTCAAGCCTAAGTGAGTAGAGAATCGCAGAGCAGGTCAGAAGTATCAGGGAGAGTGTAACGAAAATCTCCAACTCCCCCCTAGAATAGTCCAGCCATATCGGGATGCCGCTGAAGGCGAGGCTAAGTGGGGCCAGTATCACGACGGTCCGGGGGAGTGTACCGAGTGAGTGCCTCCGAATCGATCTGGTGCTCACCTCCATGACCAGCAACATGCATACAGACTGCAGAGCAGCGAGCCAGACGGGCATCCACACTTCTCCCTCTTGGAATCCGAGGTCTATCCAGCCCTTCTCCTGGGGGCCGACATAGAATACCGCGAATCGCGTAAGCCAGACAGAAGACAAGGCCCCCATCAGGACTGCAATCGCTCCAGCATATTCCTCGATTGGGTTCTCTGGTCTGTCTGCGCCGTTCTGGTGCCTGAACCACTCGTGCATGCCAATTACCGAGATGGCGGTCAATCCCGTAATGAGTCCTAGAATGAGGAATGAGTTGTCATCAATCCCTTCCAAGCTTGTAACGTACCAAATGGCGTAGACAAGCATCAGTCCCCCTGCTACCAGAGATGCGTACAATCCAGCCATTGATGTATCAAATTCTGAACTAAGAACTGCATTTTCGGGGTTGTCACTCATGCATCTCCTTTGCTAGGAGTGGATATGGACTTAGCCCCGGATTACTTGGAATCGGCCTGAATTCTATACATGGCAGATTGCTCCATCAAACACGGTTCCTGATTCCATCCTGAGTGGTTCCTCGCCTTTCCTGAAGGCGGTCGCGGTACCTGTGAGGGTTCCTCGATTTCCATCCCATTGGACGAACGAGCCCTCCCACATGCCCAAGACAGGGGTGTCACTCACTCGGTGGAACTCGGCTATTCGCTGTTCCCTCGACTCCCCGTAATGCTGGGTCATATCATCCCCATCCACGAAGTGGATCTTTCCCGGGTGGTAATGAGGGTTGATCTGGAATGGGACTATTCCGAGTGAATCGAATGATGGCGGTAATGTGATTGGCATGTCGTTCGTTGTCTTCATTGACGGGCAGGCCACGTTGGCCCCCGCACTGACTCCTAGGTATGGAACCATGGAGAACACCCTCTCGCGAATTGGGCCAATGAGCCCATTCTGGTGAAGTTCGTCGATTAGAAGGAACGAGTTTCCTCCTCCCACGTAAATTCCCTCAGCGGAAAGAACCGCTGAGACAGGGTCATCAAAGGAGTGGGTTCCCACCAACTGAGGTCCATGTGGAGAAAGGAATTCCTGCATCCTAGAAGTGTAGTCATCGTGTTGATGAGATGCATAGGGAATGAACAAAACCTCTGAGCAGCCTTGAAAGTGTTCGGAAACCATATCTCGGTAAATCGCCTTCCTCTCGTCAGTAGCAATTCCTCCACTTCCAAGTAGGATTCTCGTTGGTCTGTTGTCGAGCATTGCACAATCCTGAGGACACTCTAACTTGAAGTCCTCGACTATTGGGTCGAAAGCAATTCATGCCATTTCATCATCGAAGGGAGACAGCAACATCAGAATCTCTTCCTCTAGTTCAATGCCCTCCTCCAATAGCGACAGTGCGACGCCCCTTCCGAACATCGAAAGGCGAAGAGTTCCTCCAGAGTCTTCCACTAAGGTGTGCGAGCTAACCATATAGCCCTCGTCGTCCCATTCCCTAACTGCCAGTAGACAAGGCATAGAAAGTCCGGTGATATTCGATAGCATGGTTGCAAGATGGGCATTAGCTACCTGATCCCCTGCACCAACCTCCTCTGCGAATTGGATGGCTCGACCACTCCTTCGCCTGTCGGGAAGCATCATCGATAGGGCGACCATCAGAATCGAGGATATCTCGTAGACGGGTCTCCGACCGATGTTTCCGGAATACCAGTTCTCTGCATTTGAGTGGACGGCATCCTGCCACTCGAATAGCCCCATAACAGCTGATTCGTACTCTTCCACAAGCGTGTCAAGGTTACTATCTATCGCAACGCTCTCTTTAGAAAGGTAGCCATGCAATTTCCTAGCTAGTGACGAGTTCAATTTTTCAGCTGTTGTCATTTTCTATTCCACCTTTGATTCGAGTATCCACAGAATGGACATGCTGGCCATTCCCATTTTACGGAGTTAATGCAATTACCACACTTCTTCCAAGGCATTTCTTTTTCCTCCAATAAACAAAAATTAACGAAATTATTTCTCTTTTAGTAATGAAAAATTATTCGTTTCTTTTTTCGGTTTTAATGAAATAAGAAACAAATGAATCTAATGAAATAATGATTGTAAAAACGATTTACTGCTCCATTACCAGTAATATGTTTACAATGATTAACTTACGTCAAATTCCTGGTCCTCGCCTCCTCCATTACGGGCCCAGTTGTGGCGTATAAACCCGATGTCAGCTCGACTGCTGTGCCAGAGACGAGTCCAGCCTCTGGGCGACGGTCCTAACCCTGCGCATGATGCGCTCAGCCTGGCGCATTACTCTTTCAGTTAGGGAGGCCGAGTCCCCACCAGCCAGTCTTATTCCGAAGGGCATTCTTCCTCCCAGTGTGTTCAGCAGGATTCGCTGATCTCCAAGTGAGACTTGAGAAAGAATTGATTCCACTTTGCTGATGTCCAGGTTTCCTTTGGAAGCC
>PBOL01000023.1 GCA_002725315.1 Methanobacteriota archaeon
GTGCTCCCACTCTCTTAGTTCCTGTTCAGCAAGCAAACCTGTACGCCCTAGAGAGTATCCTAAGTACTTGCGATTCGCTGGAGAAAGTGGGGAGAGAGTGATGTCCGGCGGAGACTTGCAAATTTCAGTAGAGACGCAGTCATTCAGGGTTGCCTCTCGGAGCCCGGTTTCTCTAGATGATGCTGTGAGTCTATGTGGGGCCAGGAGCAATGGTGCATACGCAGTTATCGAGCATGAAAACCCAAGATCGGTTGTGGTGATCAACCCCGATGGGGAGTTGCTAATCCATGGAATCGCAAATGTGGAGGCGGCCACTCTTATTGCCGAGGAGATCCTACTTCGGATGGGGATGTCCGAAGTTGGTCTGTCGATCAGCAAGGGCGAGGTTCTGGCTAGCTTTTCCATAGGTAAGGCCGTAATGATTGAGCTAGCAGCAGAGAGATTCTCAGACGCTGAACATGACTTGCGAATAGATGCACTGCGAATAGACGCGAAGAGGCATGGATGCACGATTCTAATGTTCAACAATGGCAGGGGAATAGTATTGGGCCAATCATCTAGGAGAGTGGCACAGATGGCAGCAAACTATTGGCTATCCCAACTCGAAGAAGAAGGCGCCTTGGCGTGAGACCATGCTTGTTGACGGTAAGTGGGAAGGGGCAATAACAGACCAGCACATCCATCTAGATCGAAATAATCGATTTCTCGATGCAATTAGTGACTTTGTCAATAGTGGTGGAACGGGAATTATGCTAGTTCACAAACCGGCCTTTTCTGGTTCACTCCCCACTGATCTTGATGGATACAGGGATGCATACAATGATACCCTGGATATGGCAAGTAGAGTTAGAGAATCCTTCCAAATCGATGTCGGCGTAGTGCTTGGGCCGCATCCGGTTGTCTGGGAGAAGCAGATAGGGGAACTGGGCATGGGGAGATCTACAGAACTCCATTTGGAGGCAATCGGACTAGCCTTAGATTTGATCGAGGCGGGAGAGGCCCATTGCTTGGGGGAAGTCGGTCGGCCTCACTATGAGGTTGGCCAAGAAATCTGGCAGGAAGCCAATGAAAATCTAGTCGAGGTGATGTCAATGGCGGCATCAGCCGGAGTCTCGATTCAACTTCATGTCGAAGATAATGGAGAGGAGACATGCCGTGAACTAAGCGAGATGTGCCTTAAGTCTGGATTGCCAAAACAAAGGGCAATTAGGCACTTCGCACCCCCAGACGTTAGTGCGAATTTTACCCATGGTCTCTCGACTACGGTGAGTGTGGGCAAGGGTAGCGTGGACGGCCTTGCGAACTCAGTAACACAAGCTGATTCGCCATGGGGAATGGAGACTGATTTCTTGGATGACCCATCACGCCCGGGTGCGGTCCTTGGTCCGAAGACAATTCCGAAGAGGACCCAGGAGCTGTGCTCTCGCCTAATTTCTGATGGTTTGGAAATTGAACGAGTAGAGGAGATTCTGAGCAATGTCCACTCAAAGTGGCCTAAATCACTCTATGGGGTTTGACGTAGGCTTATCCTCGGTGAAAATAACATTAGTGCCCCCAATGAAAAAAGCAGTACTGAAAGCCCGAAGAATTGGAATTCGCCAATCTGGAAAGGTGCACCCAGTGATTCCATCGCCATTCTCCAGAGGGGCCCATTAATCGGAACAAAAAGGAACATTACTACCAACCCGACTTTCTGCCTTACCATCATGCTGACCTCTGCAAGGTACCTCTCTTGAAGTACTTCTGGACCGAATCCGTTTAGAGCCAATCTTTTCTCGAATGCTTTAGCGTCGGTGATGTAGGGGTAGCATCTGAGCCTTCCAAGCTCATGGCCCGGGTTCAAATCCCGGCCGGCGCACCACATTTCAAGGAGGAGTGGGAATCGATGCCCCGGGTAGCATTGAAACGCCAACTACTGTACGAAGGAGTGTGACAGCAAAAGGAAGCCAACGAGCCATCAACCCTGCCTCGATAAGCAAGGACGAGTCGGACACCGAGGACGAGAAGCAGGTTGTTGGGAGGAAGATTTGGCGAATAGTTCCCTATGTCACGCGTTACTGGAAGCAGGCTCTCGGAGGAGTGCTCGCCAACATAGGAGCCCGGGCATTCGATCTAATTCCCTTCATCGCCATAGGGATGGCTGCTGATTACTACCAGTCAAAGACGTTCACTGACTCGCGAGTCGAGGATTTTGTTAGTTCTGATTGGATTCCCTCTCTCGGTCCGATAAATTCGATTGAGTTCGGATTTGGGTTACTAATCCTGCTCTCATTCACATTCCTAGCCGTCTTCCAAGGATTGAGCAACCAACTATGGCAATCAACAGCGTACAAAGCACAACATGACATCAGGATGGATGCAACAAACTCTTTGTTGGCCATGGAGGCTTCATACTTCGAGAACAGGCAGTCAGGAAACCTCATGTCAGTTCTTTCCGCTGATGTAGCGCAGCTAGAGGATATTATCTCCGATGCCAGCACGAGTATGATTAGGATAGCAACCACATTCGGAACGGCATTCGCGATAATGTTCTGGATGTCGTCAACCCTAGCATTGATCCTTTTCGCGCCACTTGTCCTGATCATCCCGATGGTCGTTTGGTTTTCCACCAGGGTACAGAGAAAATATAGGAAGCAAAGAGAGAGTACAGGGGGGATTGTTGCAATCCTCGAAAACGTCCTTTCTGGCATTACCGTAGTTCAGGCATACAATGCGGCTAGATTCGAGGGTTCCAGAATTGAAAGGCAAAGTGGCGATTATAGAAATCAAGCAATTCAAGCTGCCTTTGTTCGCAACCGATTCATCCCCGGCATATACGTAGTCGCAGGAGTATCGTTCTGCCTTCTTGTTTCGGCGGGAGGATGGGGAATGGAATCGGGTGAGATAACAGTCGGCCAATTCGTGACTTTCCTACTAATCTCAACCAGGATGACCATGCCCATGTTCATCCTTGGGATGCTCCTCAACCAGCTTCAGCGAGGAGAGGCGGCATCAAAGAGGGTCTTCGCGATTATCGATCTAGAACCCTCGATTTTCGATAACGAAGGGGCTACTCCATTGGATGGGCCAATTTCTTCGATTACGTTCGAGGGGGTTTCGTTCGCATACCCGACCTCAGAAGCCAACGTTCTGAACGAGATAGATTTCTCCGCATCATCTGGTGATTTCCTAGGAGTGATGGGGCACACTGGAGCTGGAAAGAGCACAATTCTGAAACTTGTCGAGAGATTTTACGAGCCCCAAAGTGGCAGGGTGCTGATCAATGGAAGGGACATCAATGAGTTCCAAATCGAGTCAGTAAGATCCAGGATCGGTTTCGTTTCGCAGGATCCATTCCTTTTCTTCGGGACCATCAGGGAAAATGTCGCATATGCGCGAGAGGCGTCCGATGAGGAAGTCAGAAATGCGCTTGAGGCCGCTGGAGCCTGGGAGTTCATTTCTCAAATGTCCGAAGGAATGGAGACGATGGTGGGCGATCGGGGAGTGATGCTATCTGGAGGTCAGAGGGCCAGAGTTAGCCTAGCTCGTGCCCTACTGAATGACCCTGATCTATTGATTCTTGATGAGGCTAGTGCAGCTCTGGATGCTGAGACAGAGAAGAGGATCCAAGAGTCGCTATTCGGAGGCGGGTCAAATGGCGGTAAGCATAGGATAACAATTGCAGTAGCACACCGCCTAGCGACGATTAGGAACGCGGACGAGATTA
Organism: Methanobacteriota archaeon; assembly: GCA_002725315.1. Taxonomy (GTDB): domain Archaea; phylum Thermoplasmatota; class Poseidoniia; order Poseidoniales; family Thalassarchaeaceae; genus UBA36. The sequence continues at coordinate 3,707 of PBOL01000023.1, forward strand.
TCGCCATGGTCGATGGGGCCATAGTTGAGCGTGGTTCTCACCGCGAACTCCTGGAAAACGAGAATGTTTACGCTTCACAATGGTCTATCCAGACCGGTGAACTAAACGACTCGGAGGAGTGAAATTGGTTGACTACCCAGTTTCTTGGGTGGAAGTCGAGCCGGGTTCTGTTCTGGTTGGCTCTGATAACAGAGCGATAATTTTCGGTGGAATAGGGCCCAGGCATGAGGTTTCGATAGGCTATCGTTTCCGGATCTCTGCAGAGCCGATTGAGCCCTCCGTGGCAGAGGATTTGATCAAATCCTCTGGGGCAGAGGTTGCCTCGGAATCCGAGTGGGAGCTTGCTCATTCAAGGGGTCTTATTTCCGGAGGAGATGGGGGTGGTGTGGAAGCACTTGCAGACTCGACCGATGACTATTGGGGAAAGCAATGTGATGGTCGTCCACTCGTAAAGAAAGGATCCAAACCAAGAATTACTCGAGTTTGGAGATCCGGTAATGCTAGTCCTTCTGTCATGGCTCATGAGAAATTTGGGGGCCCGCAAAATTCCACAGAAATGCGACTTGTTCTTAGGGATACTCCAGAATGGTCAAGCAACCCTCCTGCAATCCCCATTAGGAGGGTCGGTTCAAGAGTNATCCTTGAGGAAGCGGTTATNTCATTGATTGTGGGGATCGTGCCTTCGTTCGTCTGGGCATTTTTCAATGCCAGTCCGGGTTACATATCCGAGGGATGGTTGAATCTCGTCTTAGGCGGCGTCTTCATTGGGCTATTTACCGGAATCTTCTGGCGACCTAGGCAGCCTACTTGGTACCTCGAGTCCGGAAATATGGTCCAGGGNAAATAGCCTAGACTCATCTNTCCCTGTCGTCTATTTGCGACAGTTCCTTCCCGCTGGAAATCGCCAATCTGCCCTTCAGGGAGCCGATTCCATAGTTCCAGTGCAACATGAATGAGACGAATGAGGACAATATCACAGTCACCGCATTCTTGTTTGGGGAACTACCACTCGCTGCCCCCACCCATGCTAGAAGGTTGTACACTATGGCCAAGGTAGGTAGCTGGTGGACGGCTAGCCTNTCCATGCCCATCGGAACTGTATCAGTTGAGATGTCCCAGAATTCGGGCCATGCAATTCCTCCGTTGATGCAGCCCCACGAGAATAGAGCTAATGACANCATTACCAGCGGAGGGAATGCCGAAACCATCGCATGACTCCACCCCCAAAGGCTGGGGTAACGATGGCCGGCCATTTTTCGGACAAGCCCGTAGTTCCTTATCTGCTTCATCACCCTGCCAAGATTCCTCCTCCTATGCCANATCACTGCGCTACCATCCGACCAAAGCCGGTGTCCGGCATTCCTAATCCTTAGGTCCAACATGACATCCTCTGCCCCGATGGCCCCACGGTCAAAGCCACCGACCTCCTCCAGAATCTCCCTTCTGTAGGATGAGTTGACTCCGGGAAGTTGCTCAACTTCCTCCAATTCCCCTCTGGCCATCCTACCATAGTTTGTTCCCGCAGTGAAGAATTTGTTGCAGAAAGAGACGTCTATGGCCTTCTGCCATGTTGTGGAAATCTCAGGAGGTGCGAAATTGGGGCCTCCGACCCCAGCAACCTCTGGGCGGTCGAACCACCTGACCAGATTTTCTACCCAGTCATTGGGGACTACAACGTCATCATCGGTGAATAGGACCAATTCTGATTCGGTCTCCTCAATTGCCAAGTTGCATGCGTCAGCCCTAGTCTTGGAATCCCCTTCATCCAGATACCTAACCCCTCTTTGCAATGCTATCTCCCTGCCAGGATCTCCACCAGGGCCTACAACCACGACCTCCATGTCGGAGAATGACTGGCTCGCTAGGCCGTCCAAGACTACACCCAACTCTTCGGGGTTGCCTACGGTAGGCACGATTACGCAAACCTTGCTAGGCACGAGAACCGCTGGGGATACTCATTGATGAGTTCACGGGTCATTCATTACCCTAGGAGCCAAGAAGTACGTCCANTTTGCCCCGCCGTCATTGCTAAGCCATGTCAGCCTAAGGGGATACTTCTCCTCGAACTCGAGAGTAACCTCATTCGTAAGCCCACCTGCAAGCTTTCTGGTAAGTGGGTCTAGGAACTGGAGGGAGTAGGTCGAATGAGTCGGGGAACCGCAAACAAGTTCACTCAACTCGCCTGACTCGAATTTTACATTGACTCCTTCTCCGGCCTCTACCGTTACTGAAACGGTCATCTGGTTCTTGTCCATGCTTAGGTCCACTAGCTCGCCTACGAATTTTGCTGCCCTCAATGCCCTGGATAGCTTCTCTGAGTCAATTGTTGCCTTTGACTTGAAATCCAGTTTTGGCTGATTTGGGTTGTCCATGGCATTGGTGTCTATCCCCCTCAGTATTCTGTGGACCTCGCCAACTCGGACGTTTATCGCACCGACAGCGTCGTCATAGTCCAACTCAACCAGATCACTGGGCCCTGCCAAGGTAAGTAAGTCCCTCATCTTGCCTAGTTCTAATCCGATCTCAACGGGCTCGACCTCATAGGTTTCAAAGCATTCATCGGCGATTGTTAGAGAAAGCAGGGCTACGTGAGAACCATCGACTACGCTAACTCCTAGGCCTTTTTCGCCCCATACTAGTTTGGCCTCATCAGTAAGTACCGATAGTACGTCGACTATCTCCCTCATCAGTTGCTGCTTTGCCGTGATTCTCAACATCGTAACTCCCCTACTGACTCTCTCCATAATTGAAGGCTCTTGATGCTTATTGGGGGGTCGTCAGGTTGCGATTACTGATACTCCCTCCACCTATGGCCACATGTCTCACAAGTGCAAATCTTAGTTTCCGGCTCATCCGAGGACCTGGTTTGTCGTAGTTCTACGAAAGCCCTATCGCCGTCGCACTTAGGGCAAATGTAGTCCCCTACCCTCAGAGTCCCCCTGGGNCCTTCCTCTTCGACTACCTCTGTAAGATGCTTCAGTGACTTTGAGTCGGTTGTCGCTCTCGTCTTTGAGAGGTCAATTGTCTTACCCGTCATGGGATCCGTAAACTCTGAACCTTTACCATCAGTACCAGAAAGCGGNCCCTCATAACCGCACTTGTAGTCTGGACATTTGATCCAACCCTTGCTATCTGGATAGGAAAGGGAACCACACTCGGGACAAAACATACTCTCACGTCCATTGTCGCATTAGCGCTAACCGAGTCACGGTGGACCTGCCGACTATTCAACTATTCGATTTGGAAAATTCACCTTCCGCACCGTTCAAGCCGCTGACCCGCTTCGGAAGAACGTGCGGATTCACTACGACTGGAGGCTCGCAAGAGTAGTCGACGAAGAGGGCNATGTGCTGGACGAGATAGCCTGGGACGGGCACAGGTCTCACTCAAGCCTGGCAGATAGGCTGCAAACGATAAAGCAAGGCCGGGCTTTGAATGAGGTGAAGGACCTATTGGAAAGGTTCCCAGATGCAGTGCCGGACCGGGTCGCTTCGGTTTCCGATCCTTCTTGGCCCCCTTTCGGAGAGGAAGACGAGAAACTTCTCCAGGGAGCGTCGGAACTACTTGCCAAGAGGGAGATAGCCAGTGCTGCGGGGGATTTGGACCGCAGATTGGACATGCTAGTCTCTTCAACCGTGGAGATGCGGGCATCTTGGATTACCGCGGAAGCGCGCTGTGTTGAGTGGGCCGGGCTTTTCATCACCGAAGCAGACCTCGATTTACAGAGGGGAGAAATTCCCCGGGCTGTAGCAGATTCTGAGTCAATCTCTGAAGCTGCCAAGATTCTGGGAGTTGGTGAACCTGCACACGAGCCAGGTGATTCCGAATGGCTAGCACTGAAGTCTCTGGCCTCGGGAGTAACAACATCCTCCGAAATACTGATCGGGCACGAGGAGTCTATCCGAGAAATTTCGGCCACCTATCTGCCATCCCTGACTGCCCTAATGGGGCCNATTTCTGCAGCCAAGCTTGTTGTTTTAGCCGGNGGCAGGGAGAGGCTTGCCAGAATGCCATCGGGCTCTCTTCAGGTCCTCGGAGCCCATGCTGCCATGTCGGCCCACAGGCGTGGGGCTCCCCCTCCAAAGCACGGAGCAATCCTATTCTCAATGCCACAGGTGAGTCGCTCCCCTCGCTGGGTCAGGGGGAAGATCGCCAGATTCCTTGCCGGGAAAGCCAGCATAGCAGTCAGGGTAGATCACTTTGGAGGAGATGCATGGGGCCCAGAAAAGATCGAAGAGATAAACAAAGAGGTAGAGGAAATCAAGTCAAAGTTCCCACGCCCACCGAAGAGGAAGTGAGACACTGTCGCGCAATAAGGTGCCTCTTGGATGGGGGGCAAAGAGAGAGGGGAGGTCCCTGTGGACGAGGAATGCAGTAAGAGGAACCTCGGTGAGGGGGGAGAGAAGGAAAAAGGATGGTCGGATTGAGTGGAGGAAGTGGGATCCGTCCAAGTCAAAGATAGCTGCTGCATTGCTAAGGACGAAGCATGACTCAGTGGAAATTCTCCCTAATCCCGGTTCCACTTGCCTATACCTTGGAGCCTCCAGCGGAGGTACGGTCAGCCATATCCACGATATTGTCTGCGGGGCGGACAACCACCATGGCGGTCAGGTCGTGGCAGTGGAAATATCCCCTAGGATGGCCAGAGATCTTCTCTCTCTAGCAAAGAAAAGGAGAGGTCTGGTTCCGGTATTGGGCGATGCCAGGAAGCCATCTGAAGTTGCCCCCTTCATGAGATCTAGAGCAGATTGGATACACCAGGACCTCAGTATAGCGGATCAGGCAGAAGCATTTGTCAGGATGTCGGAGGCATTCCTGAAACCCGGAGGTACTGCCATACTAAGTCTGAAGGCCGCAAGTGAAAGGACTTCGGATGGGGATGACGATTCCCGGTTCGAGAAGGCCGAAAAGAGAATCCTCGATTCTGAGCTCAATCTTCTGGAGAGGATTGACCTGAGTGGGCTCGAGGAGCAGCATGTAGTCTTCTGGTGTTCCTCAAGCCTGTGAAGATGCGATTGCCGCTCCGAAGCCCAATACCATGAACCCGATAAAAATCACCCAAATGCCTATGGTTATCCAACTGACAATTTGTGCAGCTCTGGCAACCCCATGATCAGGATGNCCGGGTTGCGCCTCGGTTTGGGCCAAAGCAGTTTGAGCCAGGATTAAGCCTGGAATTGCCGTGCACAGGCCACAAAAAACCAGTCCGAGTATTGCCAAGACGAGAGCTAGGACGGCATTCGTCTGGGCATAAATCCCCGCTGGTCCGCCATGAGAGGCATGTACGAAAATCTGCTCGGGCTGAGTGGCTTCTACCGTATTGGGGGAGCCTTCGAAGATTACAGTCTCTTGGGGAGATTCGGGTTCGGAATCCGGCATCACCCAATCGGGAACACCATCCGAGTCCTTCTCCATGGGACACGTAAGGTGCCAACTCCAATAATCCTAACGTAAGAGCCATTGCAAACAGTGATGGTCCTGTTTACCCAATGCTAACACATGCCCGAGTTACCAGAGGTCGAAACCGTCCGAAGGGGGCTGGAGGGCCATCTGCTGGGTCGGACTATTGCAGATGTAGAGACTCTACGAGATGACCTAAGATTCCCCTTCCCATCTGGTTTCTCTGAAATGCTGAGAGGCAGCGTNATCGAATCAGTAAATCGGAGGGCAAAGTACCTACTTATCCGCCTGAGTGGGGGTAAAACATGGCTTTGCCATCTTGGGATGAGTGGAAGATGGACGCTTCTGGGTGATGGGATTCATAGCAGGCCTGGCAGATTTGCAAATGGAGCATCGGTTGGCAGTGGGGATGGCCCCCACGATTGGGTGATAGTTCACCTCGAAAACGGGGACAGGGCGGTCTATTCAGATCATCGTAGGTTCGGGATAATGGATTGCTTTCCCACGTCCGAGGAGAGTGGCCATCGCCTTCTCGAAGGAATAGGGCCAGAGCCGACACCNGACCACCTGACACCAGAGGAGTTGGCACTGAATCTTAGGGGTCGTCGGACTCCAATCAAGACGGCGCTGTTGGATCAACGTACTGTTGCAGGATTGGGCAACATCTACGTCTGTGAGATTCTGCACCGGTCTAGGATTTCTCCACGAAGGATGGCCTACACTATCGCTGGAAAATCTGGAGTGCCGGATAGGGTCGTCAGGATTACTGGGGCGACTCACGACGTAATTACCGAGGCGATAGATGCTGGAGGATCGACTCTGCAGGATTTCAGGGGCGTAGGAGGGGATGAAGCAATGGGTTACTTTGTCCACAACTTCCTGGTTTACGGCAGAGAGGGAATGCCATGTCTTCGGGAAAATTGCGGTGGTACGGTGAAGAGGGTTGTCCAGTCAAACCGCTCTACTTTCTTCTGCCCTTCCTGCCAACGATGATCCTGCTAGTCAAAGTGAGGCGACATCTCTATGCCCCTTATCAGGGCCAGCATCATTTCGTTCCTTGGTGTTGGGACTCCTGCTTCCCTGCCCTTCTTGATCACCATTCCGCATAATGCATCGACCTCGGTCTTCCTTCCTGCCATGAGGTCCTGGAGCATCGAAACTCGATTCCCCGAAGTCGCTAGGACCACCTCCCTGAGGAACGACTCTGGCTCAAAGTCTCCGAGATCGACCCCCGAGGCGATCGCTACCTCCTCCGCCTCCCTCATGGCCCCCAATGACTGCTCCCACAGCTCTGGTACCTCAGCCAGAGCGCCGTTCCTGACTCCTGCAATTGCGCAAACTGGGTTGATCGCCACATTGATGAGCAACTTCATCCATATTACNCCCTCCATGTTGGATGACCAGACTGGGTTCAACCCCGAGTCTGCAAAGTACCCCAAGAGAGAAGAAGAGTTCCCCGAGGGTCCCGTGTCGTCGGTTCGTCCCATAGTAATGGAACCCCTTCCGGACCAATTCACAACCCCGTCTCCGTCCCTCCAAGCAGAATGAGTGGTGGAGCCGACGAGGGCCCTGTCCCTTCCGACGGCATGNGAAATGANCTCGGCGTGCCCCAGGCCGTTCTGTATGCTAATTGCTACTCCATCGGGGGAAAGCAAGTCGTTAGCAATAGAGGCTAGAACAGGTGTAGATGCTGCCTTTCCTGCAACGATGGCTGCATCGTAGGAATTCATCTCTGTTCCCGGGACTGGGCCCTTCTCGCTATCATGTAGAGTGAATCTCTCGGGGGGGATCATTTCTATTGCACCTTCTGGGTTCTTGAGAACTAGTCCCGACTCTAGGGTCGTCGCGGTCTGCCCTCTGGAGACGCAGAGGATGTGAGCATCTGTGTCTGCTAGAGAGCCCACTAGGACACCTCCGACCGAACCCACTCCTAGAACGGCGATCCTCATTCAGCAACCACCTAGAGGGCACCTTGCCGAGAGGTGTACAATTACTCCAGAAGGGTCCGCAGTGATCCAGATAGATCTTTCCAGGGGCAAATCACCAGTTGACTCGATTTCGAAGGTCCCAGTCTCCCCGGAGTCTATTGAATCGGGTTTGGAGATGTTCCAAATTCCGCTATCGGGGGAGTTTCCGAACCACTCCACAGTAACTGGTAAGCTCATCTCCTCGCGGTTCAACACTTGGAAATATGCTCTGCCTTCCTCTATGGCGATTGTACTTGGGAAAATCACATCTAATCCCTCCATCAGTGTGTAAGCCTCCAATATTGTCGACTCGTCGCATACAGTCAACCAACCAGATGGCCCCATCTCGAGATAGCCGTTGCCTTCGAAGCCACCAGAGAGCCTGATTGCAGAGTAATCCTCCATGCTCACGCTCCAGTTTGTAGCGTCGGTATCGACTTCCCGGACTACTCCGCTAGAAGGGCAGAATGGATGACCGGAGTCAGCATGGAACAGTATGTCTCCGCTATTTACGAAGTTATTCGGCAATTCCCATTCGCCATCAGATACTGGNAGATAGGCTCCAGAACCCTCGATCGGGAGATTCCAATAGCCAGTTGTGATATTTCCCTGAACTATTGCAATGCCAGGGCCAAAGGCACGTCCCAGTTGGTCATACCGGCTTGTGAAACTCATTGCTCCGTGGTGTCCCGTCATGCAAACCTCGTTGCTCCCTTCTACAAGCTCGGTGGAGTTAGAGAAATCCCAGTAGGGGTTTTCTGAAGTTATGTTAGCCCCTCCTCCGGAAACCTCCACCGACGTGCAAATCGTGGATATTCCTGCTTCATTTGACGAATGCCAGAGAGGACTCCCCGGACCTCCGATTCCTGTTGGTGGGACAGATCCGACGAGGTCGATTGTGTGCTCAGTCTCCTTTCCTTGGACGTCCACGAATATTCTGAGTAAGTGAGGTAATCCACCACCTCCAGGNGGATGCAGTATTACTCCAAGTGAGCCAGTATTGGACTGAGTGACATCCTCGAATTCGCAGATGTTTGTGATTTCTGAACACGAGTTGGAGATAGACCAGGCACCGTATAGTGGGCCTTCCACTCTGAATTGAATCCATCCAGAAACGGGCTTCACCCCTCTCGGAGATAGTTCGAGCTCAATCTCCAATGCCTGTTCGCCCACGAATTCCAGTTCAACTGGCCAAGCATCTGTCGAAAGACCTGCGTCGTAGNCCTCCATTTCTAGGGATGGAGTCGCTCCTGGGAATCCAGCGATCAGTATAATGATTGCAACGGCGGTGAGCCTCACTCCGTCCCTCTCATCTAGTCCAGTGTATTCATCCAGNACTATTGGTTGCGGGATGCTATCCGGAGAGAATCTCTGCCAAACCGCTATGGCAGCAAGGAAAATCCACGGCGAGTAGTCGGATGTGGCAAAGACGAACACTAGAATTCCAAGAAATGCAATGAAGATAGAAGTCTGGAAGTTTCCGTCTCTCATCTTCGAAGGGCCGAATATGCAGTGCATGGCCCTGTCGCCGGGGAAGCCGGGAATGGGCAACATCAGACCCCAGCCGATGATGGCTAGCCCTATTCCTGCAATTCCGGTTGGATGCAACCACTGAAGCCTAAGACCGAGTCCGTGTCCAAGCCATGCCTCGGAAAAAATCCCTACCAGCAGGTTGGTTTGGAAGACTACTGGGGGCTCGTCTAGTTCTGGAGGACTTTCCGGAGTCAAAGAAAGACCGATCAAAGTAAGGATGCTTCCGAGNAAGAATAACGACAATGGGACAATCGNCTCNATTACTCCCAGGGACCTCCTATTGGGGACGGGGACTAGGTCACTGCGTCTCTGGCCCAATGTGCCAATGATTCCGAACGGCCACCAAGTGGAGATTGGCAGGACGATTGGGATTATGTGCCCGCTTTCCACCCCCATTCTGCTGGCAATTGTCTTCCTAATCTGGCTCGCAGTTAGTACGGATGCCAGCATGGGAGCAGTGAAGTAAAGCGCCGATTGCCCCCACGTACCCAGACCAAGGGGGTTGCTTCCGTGACCATATCTTTCCACCCATTCGGCGCCGATGATTGTCAGAAGGGCAGACATGGCTAGCCAGACTAATGCCTGTTGCCAATTCTTCAGGACTACTTGGCCGCTTGGCAGNCCCGAGATTGACAAGAGGGGTGGGTTCGAACCTTCCAGGGTACCAACCATGCCCATTGGAGCCAAGTGATCGTTGAGGAGCACGAGTTGCTCTCCTGCATTTTTCCCATCCTTCCCATTTACCTCCCACGAAGGTGGAATGGAGCCCTCATTTCCGAGTTCGAAATATCGAGAAGAAATTACCTCAAACAGCTCAATTGCGCCCCATGTCTCAGAGTCGACAACGATGCTATCTGTAGACTCCACCTAATCGCCTCGCGTCCACCCTGCCGGAAGTCTGATTTGACCCCTCGCTCCGGGGATTGTGATGTCGGTACTCACTTATTCTTGAATCTCTTCAGACGGAATGTCTCTTCCCTCTCCATTTCCTCAAGCCTTAGTTGGATGAATGTCTGGGCCTCTTTCATCTCTGGAATGACTTTGAATTCGAGGGCGTTCACCCTCCTCTTCGTAGCCTCTATTTCTTCCAGCAGCCTCTTCAGAGTTGCCTCCATTTCAGCGGCCTTGACTACCTTCTCAACCAGGAGAGAGTACGAGTCTGCGGCCTCGTCGATATAGGGTGAGCCGCCTACCATNCCCAAACCCCTGTCCTCGGCGGACAGTTTCAGGTTCTGGCCATCCACTTGCGGCACTACAACTCCCATGATGTTCCGCTTCGAGACAGTGACCTCGGGGTGCTTCGACGAGGCGATGGCCGCGCTCTTTACAGCCAGNCCTCCCTCGATCGAAGATGCTAGGTTGATTGCCTGGAGAGCCTCTCTGTANGTGACAACTAGTTCNTCNCTGGCCTCGATCATCTCAGAAAGTAGGGTTCTGAATTCNTGGAAAAGCCCGTCTCTCTTCATTTTNAGAAGGTTGTAGCCACTCGATGTCTGCTTGATNCGCCTCTTCAGGTTAATCAATTCGGACCTGGTCGGTTTGATGTCGAGTGCCACGATTTCGTCCTCCGGTCTCCGTCACTAGCTCTTCTTCTCAGTGGGGTGGTACTTGTCGATCCACTTCTGGTCCAGGCGAACTAGGAACTTGGTATCGATGTTTGAGAGCAGGTTCCACGCTAGATCGAGCGTCCCTTCATTGATTGAACGGTCTTCGTCCCTGCTCTGCCTGAGGAACTGATCCTCGAAGATGTCCGCGAACTTCAGCAGCTGCAGGTCCCTCTCGTTAAGGGCGTCCTCACCCACAATTGCGACTAGTCCACGGAGCTCCCTGCCTTGGGCATATGCCGCATACAGCTGATCGGAAACGGACTTGTGGTCCTCCCTAGTCTTGTCAGGTCCGATTCCAGCATTCATCAGTCTGGAGAGGGATGGAAGCACGTTGATGGGAGGGTAAATCCCCTTCTGATGCAGCTCCCTAGAAATCACAATCTGCCCCTCTGTGATGTACCCAGAAAGATCCGGTATCGGGTGCGTGATGTCGTCACCTGGCATTGTCAGAATCGGGAATTGGGTGATTGATCCCTTCTTCCCCTTGACCAGCCCTGCCCTCTCGTATAGCATGGCTAGGTCGGTGTACATGTAACCGGGGTATCCCCTCCTTCCAGGTACCTCTTCCCTAGCAGCGCCAATCTGTCTCAATGACTCGCAGTAGTTGGTCATGTCCGTGTATATCACGAGAACGTGGTAGTCATGTTCGAATGCCAGATACTCGGCGGCGGTTAGGGCCAATCTAGGAGTAATTAGCCTCTCGACCGCTGGATCGTCGGCAAGGTTGACGAAAAGAACGGCGTTCTCCAGTGCACCTGTGCGCTCCAAATCGTGAACGAAGAAGTTGTACTCCTCAGCAGTTATTCCCATTGCACAGAAGACCACGACGAAAGCATCGTCGCTGTCCACTAGTTTCGCTTGCCTGGCAATCTGAAGGGCGATGTCATTGTGGGGAAGTCCGCTGGCGCTGAAAATTGGCAGCTTCTGGCCCCTAACCAATGAGGTGCAGGCGTCGATTGCAGATATTCCGGTCTGGATGAAGGCCTCAGGGCTCTGCCTGGAGTATGGGTTGATGGCTGCACCGATTATGTCGGCCATCTCGTCGGCAACTATCTCTGGGCCGCCGTCCCTAGGCCTACCGGCTCCATCGAGGATTCTACCGATCAGTCCCTTGCTAACTGGTAGTTTGAACACGTCACCCAGGAACTTGACTCCCGTCTGTCTGTCCACGGAAGCGGTGCCTTCGAAAACTTGGACGATTACCTGATCATCAGATGTGTCCAGGACCTGCCCGTTCTTCATCGAGCCGTCGCTTAGCCTAAGCTGCACTATCTCACCATAGGATACTGGCTCGGTCTTGTTTAGGAACACCAGAGGCCCCTTGACATCAGTAATTGTTCTGTACTCTTTTCCACTCATTGTATCACCTCAGTTAGCCTCCATGCTGGACGATATTTGCTTGCCCATCTCCGAAACAAGGTCCCCTATGCGTCCGTCGTATCCCTTCTCGAATCGGCCTCTCATGAGATCGGTCCTCGCAGGTACGTTCACGACGTCTTCTAGTTGGGCTCCACCGGCTATTGCCTTCTTCGCCTCTTCCTGGAATGACAAGATGGCCTTGGCCATATCGTATTGTAGCTTCAGATCGCTGTAGGTATCCACGTCATGGAAGGCGTTCTGCTGTAGGAAGAATTCCCTGATCATCCTCGCGACCTCCAAAGTCAGTTGCTGGTCAATTGGGAGTGCGTCGGAACCGACCAACTGAACGATTTCCTGCAATTCAGCCTCAACCTGCAACAGTGTGCTTATCTCGGTCCTGACCTCAGGGAAGTCCGAGGCGATGTTGTCCCTGTACCATTGGTCCAATGACTGCGGGTATAGGCTGTATGAGCTTAGCCAGTTTATGGCTGGGAAGTGCCTCTGCCTTGCTAGGCCCGCATCCAGTCCCCAGAACACCTTGACTATGCGGAGGGTCCCTTGGCTAACTGGCTCTGAAATGTCACCGCCAGGGGGCGAGACGGCACCAATTACCGAAACTGAGCCGTCCTCTCCGGACAGTGTCTTCACCCTCCCAGCCCTCTCGTAGAACTCTGCGAGTCTGCTTGACAGGTAGGCGGGATATCCCTCCTCACCTGGCATCTCCTCTAGCCTCGAAGAAATCTCCCTCATGGCTTCTGCCCATCTGCTGGTTGAGTCGGCCATGAGAGCCACGTTGTATCCCATGTCCCTGAAGTACTCCGCGATTGTGACACCTGTGTAGACTGAGGCCTCTCGTGCTGCTACAGGCATGTTAGACGTGTTTGCGATCATCACTGTCCTGTTCATCAGGGGCTTGTTTGTATTTGGATCTATCAAGTGAGGGAACTCGTCCAACACTTCCGTCATCTCATTACCTCTCTCGCCGCAGCCGATGTAAACCACAATCTCTGCATCCGACCACTTTGCAAGTTGCTGCTGAGTTACTGTCTTTCCGGAGCCGAAAGGACCTGGGATTCCAGCGGTTCCCCCCTTAGCAAGGGGGAAGAGGAAGTCTAGTATCCTCTGTCCCGTCATCAGGGGCACATCTGGAGCATACTTCTGGACAAATGGCCTAGGGTGACGAACTGGCCACTCCTGCATCATTGCAATCTCTGTTCCATCCTCCAAGACGCAAATCGTCTGTGTAATGTTGAACGAACCTGACTCGATGCTCTTTACGACGCCTCCCGATTTCGGTGGCACCATGACTCGGTGTTCGATAGTCTCTGTTTCCTGAACTATTCCTATCACCTGTCCGGGAACGACTTCGTCCCCGGCCTTGGCACTGGGCTTGAATTCCCACTCCTTCACGAGATCCAGGCCATCCGCATCAACACCCCTAGTGATGAAAACACCCATTGTTTCCTCCAACTTCGGCAGGGGCCTCTGAATTCCATCATAGATCTGTGTCAGAAGTCCTGGCCCGAGCTGTACGGAAAGTGTCTGCCCCGTCCTCACAACCGGTTCGCCCGGCTTTATTCCCGAGGTCTCCTCGTAGACCTGAATTACTGACTGGTCTCCGTGAAGCTCGATTACCTCTCCCATAAGCCCCTCGTCTCCCACGCGTACGACTTCGTACATTCGAGGCGAGATGCCCATCGCTGTTACAACTGGACCGGATATCCGGTAGATTACTCCATTTTCTTTACTCATTTTTTCACTTCCTTGTCTCTTTTGACTCTACTTCCATAGATCGACACCGAGTGCCGACTTGATTGACTCTCGGAGTGTATTGTCCTCCTGAGTCCCGATGCCCAGTACCGTGGGCGTGACGCTGTCCGAGAGCTGCTGCCTTAGCCTCTCTGGAAGCCTCATTAGGTCGATGTTGTCGATAACGACCACTCCGACCTCCTTCTCATTCAACAAGGAGCGTAGCGTTTCCGCCATCTCCTCGTCATCTGAAGGGTTGTACAAATTCTCAACCCCCGCTAGTTGGAATCCGAGGGTGAATTCCAGTGGTCCAACGACTGCGATTTCCACTTTTTCACCTCAGTAATCCATGTGCGCTTCTAATACCTCGTCTGGGAGGCCAACCGCCTTGCCACGCACTAGCAAGCGGAGGTTTCGAACTTCGAGCGACTTCCGCTCGATGTAGTAAATTATGGGGAAAGGAGAGACTGGGCTAAGGTAAGAGAATCTTTTGAGGATTGAATGCCTCTGGTGAGAGAGTAATTCAGCATAGGGATCCAAGCTACCCATCCTCTCTGACTCGGCCATGGCCTCGTCGAATCCAGAATCGTCGAATGCCCCGCTTCTACGGAGTGTCTCGACCAGCTCCTCGTCGTTCTCTGCCTGTGCTGCTTGACGCATGGTTCCCGCGTCTATCTTGCCTCCGGGGATTATCATCGCGACCCTCTTCTCGAAGGGCATCTCCATTCTGATTGCTCTAAACTCGTTGATGATGTTCCTATGGTCTATTTCCATCCTTAGGTAGCGAAGTAGCCTCGGACCGCCGTCTCTTCCTCTGACAGCCTTCAAGGCGTCAGAGAAGTACTGCATGTCCAGTGCGTTCTCCATTTCCTCAAGGCCTGGATCTCCCTCTAGGCCGGCTAGAGTCCTTCCCCAAGAGGTCCCAGACATTGCATCGACCGCTTCCTGAAGTCCCTCGGTGGTCCTGACAATGTTCAGCCAGGGTGTATTTCGAGGGTTTTCTGTCGGGAGAATCTGTGTCTCGATTACATCATCCGAGGCTCCTCCGTTTATTGCCCGTAGAACTGTCTTGGCCTTCTCATAGTCGAATCTCTCGACATAAATGGCGACCAGCGATTTCAGGTGTCCTTGACAGAAACCCATCACTTGCGCCAAATCGTTATCGAGATTGTGGAACAGGGCTGCCTCTATTGCATCTGCCCCATCCATCCTAGAAGCATACAGATCCATTTCGCTTCTATATCCCAACTCACCTATGCTGACTCCGATGGAATCGGTCCCCTGTTGGATGAGTTGCCGCATCCTTGTCGAATCGATCAACGTCGCCTTGCGGGCCTTGGCACGCGCAGAGGCGTTGTAGATATTCGATCGGCCATTAGCAACTCTAGCCATCATCTCACCTTCTTATTCTCCGAATAGTATCCTGTTTACTTCCCCGAGGCTGCTCTTCCAAGCCTCTTCCAATTGGTAGTCGAAACGGTAGTCGAGAACAGTGGTCCCATCCTTGGACTCAAGAACGAAACCTCCCATTCCCTCTATGTCATCACCTATCTTGAAGCCGCTCTTGGACAAAGCACTCCTATCCGTTTTTACCGGCCTCAGAATCATGTCGGTCTTGGAACCGCCAGCTTCCTTCAGCAATGTGTCTAGGATCTCCTTCCTACCCTTTAGTTTGGGAGAGGAGACCTCTTCCTTCACGGAATCCCACGTGATGTCTAGTTCGCTTCTCTTGGCAATTAGGGCTCTTTTCTGGTTGGCTTGCCGCGCTGAAGCCACAACTTCAACTGAGAGTTGCTGGCTTTCCCTGGCGGCACGGGCCTCTGCAGCCGCAGCAGTCTCTGAGGCCTGATTCCTTGCATCATCCTCTATTCGTGCTGCCTCTGCTTTGGCTTCCTCGATTATCGACCTAGCCTTCGCCTCAGCCTGACTGGCTATTTCGGCCGCTAGGGCATCCAGTGTCATCATCTCACCTCTTCCTATTCCGTCGTCGGTCTCGCAGCCTGCTCAGAGCAGGAACAGTGCGAGGAATCCGAACAGTACGATGGTCTCTGGCAGAGCTGTGAAAATCAGCCCGGTTACGAACTTGCTCGAGTCCTCTGCAATCATTCCAACCGCAGCGGCCCCGATAGGCCCTTGGCTAAGTCCAGTCCCGACTCCGCAAAGCCCTAGCGCAATTCCTGCGCCTAGCTTTGCGGCCTCGAAGTGGTAGCCAGAGGCTTCGCCGTCGTGTGTATCATCCTGGGCCTGCACGCTAGTCGCAACAAGTGCGATTGCGAACAGAACAGCCAGAGTGCTCAGTCCTTGTACCATTTTTCTCTTGTTCATCCTTTTTTCCTCCATATTTTTTTGTCAAGCCTAGGCTTGGAATCTGATCAGTCTACCTCCACGTATCGTGAACGCATGCCGAAAGGCAAGAATGCCTCCCCGCTGGAATCGTAGTACTGCCTCATCCACTCCACGAAGTGAAGTCGGGCAGCGTGAATGTTTGGGCTGAAAACTCCCAGCCCCCATGCGAAGAACTGGACGGCTAGCCAACCTACCACCAAGACTGCAGCCATGATTGGTTCATCGCTGCTGATATTAGCGAAAAGCATCTCATTGCCAGTCTCTGCGATCTTTACTCCTACCACCCCTACTGCGAATAGTCGAACGTAGGAAATCACAGTGGGCATCATCCCCACTGCCTCAATGGGGGCCAGTCCTATGTTGATTGGGAATGGTACGCCGTGGTAGCGATATAGGGTCCACATGAGCATCACTGTAGCTGAAACGACTATCGCCGCTCCGGGAGCCATCATTCCTTCTGCTTCGTCTGGACCAATGAATCCGTAGGCGAACATGAACCCACCAATTAGCAGAACCATCCAGGCACCCTTCTCGAAGAATGCACAAACAAAACCGAAGCCGCCGTGCCCGTTCCCGTACAGCAAGATGTCTCTGAATCCAATTGCGAGTCCGAGGAATACGTGAATCACCCCCAGGTAGATGGTCAGGAGAATCAGGTGTTCCAGATTGCCATGGTCCTCAACCATCACGACTCGGTGGAATGGGAACGCCAACTCGATTCCTAGGGGCAGGGAGGCGTGCCATACGTGGTAGGCGCCATCGGGGATGGCGGGATACAGAATTTGCAGGGCCTCTGCTGGGTTGTGTGCGTGATGGGGGAAAATCTCCCAACCCGCGAATTCGGCATACAGATATCCGAAAACCACCGTTCCGAAACCGATGTACATCAGGAATTTACCACCAAGATTGAGCATCTCATTAGTTCCTGAGCGACTGATCAGAAGTAGCCCAAGAGCCATGGTCACCAGTCCGTATGCCATGTCCCCAAGCATTATTCCGAAGAAAATCGGGTAGGTTACGAACATGAAGATGGTCGGGTCAATCCTTCCGTAGGCAGGCCTCCCCACTGCATCTGTAAGCAGTTCCATCGGCCTGCTCGAACTCCTCTCTTGGAATGCTATCGGTGGCATCTCCTGGTGGTGGTGGTGGTCGGAGTGGCCATGTCCCCCTCCTCCTGCTTCCATTTTGAACGGGGCGACCTCGGAATGAATGCAAACGTCCGACAAGGCGCTTAGGACCTCTTCGGACCTCTCTAGGACGATCCATCCATCGATAAGAAACGCATGCTCCGACACGGCCACCCTTACCGGAGCAGTCAGAACGTCGTGGTCCCTCTCCAGAACTTCTAGGCCGCAGACGAGGTCTTGCCCGTTCGCATTCTTCCAGTCGTCGATACGCGCGTCCAAGTCTAGCTTCTCGCCTTGGAGGGATCCCTTGGCCTTCCTGACTTCAGTCAGTCGTTGTTCGGCGGACCCTTCTCCCTCTGGGATCTGTATCGACTCGAATCCTGCCTTCTCGAGAGCTGCGGCGGTAGATGCTTGGGCCTCACTTCTCACGAAGATGGCAACAATTCCATTCTTCCCCTCGAAGAATAGCCCAGCAGAGGCCGCTTCCTTTGCATCGGCGATGCTATCCACTGTTCCGACGAATGAGGCTAGAGAGTCGAACCCCCCAAGAAGTTCGATGTCGATCCCAAGGGGCGCTACCATTGACAGGCCCTCCTCCTCTTCGGTGAGCGATGAAATATCATTTTCCAGGTCATCGACTCTCGCGCTATCTGCAAGGAGGGAGTCGATCTTCGAAGGCAGCCTTTCCTCCAGTGCATTCCTAACTGGGGCAGCGGGAATCGGGCTGTCTGGTCCCGATGCTTCGACAATGGATGCGGCGGCCCTAGCCTTCACGAGATCCCTACTGACTGATTCTGATTTTGGATTTGGGCTACCCAAAGAGAAGCCCTCTTCGCCCCCATCGTAGTCAATGATGTGCAATGCCTCTAGCCTGGCTAGGATTTCTATTGCCTCGTCCAGCCTATCCTTGCTGCCAGCTGCGACCAGCCTGCCCATTTGCTGTGTGTTTACTTGTGACATGGAAATCCCCGAATCTATGATCGGAATGCACTCAGAACGGCATCCACGGCATCCTTCCTCTTGCTTTCGCTGCTTTGCTGGATCGACTCGATTGACGAGTCGCCCACCTTGGAGACCTTTGCCGCCTCCCCCTCCGCCGCACTCCTGGCCTCAGTAATCATGCTCTGTGAAGACTCCTCGGATTCTGACCTCCCAGCCTGGATGATCTCAGTGGCAGAAAGCCTTGCTTTGGAAATTATCTCAGAAGCCTGGGTCTCCGCATTGGATACGGTAATCTTAGCCTCATTCTCCGCGTCTCTAATTGCTCGTAGAACTTCTTCTCGACCCATCCTATGCACCTACGGTGCAATCGGCGACCAATGAGGAGTTTATGATGATAACCTTGCGAGTCCCACTATACTCGCTTCCCACGACTAGCCCCTATCCGGGAACCTTCCAAATATGGGTCGCTTCGGGGGTGGACCATGGACTCGGTGAAAATCGGGGAGGGAGATTGGAACGAGCTCCAGAGGAACCTCACAGAAACCATCCCGGTTTATGACAGAATCAATCGCTTCGCTACCCTTGGCCAGGTGAGTAGGTGGCGTCGGATTGTTAGGGGCATGATCCCGCCTGGCAGGGTTCTGGAAATCGGATGCGGGCCCGGTAGTTTCGCCGAGGAGGTAGAGGGACGGGAACTGGTTTGCTTGGACCCTATTCCGGAAATGATAGAGGTAGCAAGGGAAAGGGTCAATTCGGCGAGAGGTGAGCGTGGCGACCCCCCTGCCACATTCGTAGAGGGGACCGCCGAAGAGCTACCATTCGAAGACGACTCCTTTGACGCTGTTTGCACGCTATTCTCATTCAGGGACTGGTACGACAAGGAGGCGGGGCTGGAGGAGGTCCTCAGGGTCCTAAAGCCGGGCGCCAGTATTGTGATTATTGACCCTGCGAAGATGAATAGAGTCCATGGGATAATGGGGGTACTTTGGATGAAGATATGGGTGGGGACATACGCGAGATTCGTCTGTGGNAAGCGNAACCACCCGTGGAAGTGGCTAACCAAGACCTACTCGGCNTTCGGAACCACCCGAGAATACGNAAAAATGCTTGAAGAGGTCGGTTTCAAGGATGTGAGATCCAGGATTCTTTTTCCCGGAATGGCGACGATTTGGAGCGCGATGGCCCCCGATTCAGAATAGCCAGAACATCTTCCTGCAGGTCACTGCTCTCCAGATGATTCCCCTTGTGAGCCTGTTGAAGCTCAAATTTAGGGCCCAATCGGGAAGCCTGAACATAATGCTTCCAAACCTAAATGCCCTCTTGGAGTTCCTCATGACCCTGCCCATTTGATTCTCCCAACGAGTCTCGTACTCGTCCAGTGGGATACCGTCTCTGAGGTGCTCAACTATCACCTGTCCAGCGATCCTACCTCCTATCATCGCAATGGTGATGCCTGCTCCATTGGAAGGGAGGACCATGCCCGCAGCATCACCGACCANCAGGTATTTTCCCTTGACGAAGGAGTCAATGGTGCCAGACATTGGAAGGGATCCTGCACCTCTGAAAGTGACATCGCCTTCGTACTTGGAGATGAAGTCCTCGGCATACTGGTTNAGGCTCCTCCCACCAGCGATCCTCCTCTGAATTCCCAGTCCGATGTTGGAGTGTCCCTGCTTCGGGAACACCCAAGCATATCCGCCTGGGGCCACCGAGCCAAAGTGCAGTTCTACCGAATCGGTTGGAGATGNCTCCTTCAGTACGAACTTGACTGGGATGTTGAGTGACTCTTCCTTCCAGTGGTTCTTTCTGATTGGATCATTATGCCCACCTGCTCCCACTATTACCCTGCCCTCCAGCCTTTCTCCGCCCCTCAAAATCACGGTGTTGTCGACGACATCTTCGACCCAGGAGTCTAGGAGGTACTCGACCCCCGCGGATGATGCTAGTTCTACCAGTGCTTCGTCGTGTGCGACTCNATCCAGCACGATACCGCCGAACTGGTATTCCAGCGCCCTTCCGCTAGGAGTCACGATCNTCATCTTGTCCGTGATCCTGGAGATTGCATGGTCCGGGGTCCTGAACAGGTCGTCAATGTCAGGTACATCGGGGCATAGCCTGGACATCTCCTCATTAGTGGGAACCAACTCACCGCACTGTAGAGGGGAGCCTATCGGATCTCGCCCGTCAACGACCAGGACACGCAGGCCTCCCTNAGCAGCGTACCTGGCGGTCGTGCTTCCCGCTGGCCCCCCTCCGACGATTATCACGTCCCAAAGGCCGGACTCGGGCATTCCATTCCTCCGGGCTAGGATGTCCTCGAGCGGGAAATCTCTGCTATCTCGGCCAACAGCGACCTAGCATCGGACTCAGGTAGGAGCTCTAGGTACTCCAGCGACCTATCTATGTGATTCGAAATTAGCAACCTGGAGTATTCGAAAGAGCCNGCCTTTTCCAGCAAATCTGTGAGCTCTTCCAGCCTGCAGTCGCTGAAGTNCGTCAACACGTCGGCTAGCTCGGTCCTATCGCTACCACGTAGCATTGTTAGGGCGTAGATGATGGGGAGCGTCATCTTCCCCTCGTGCACGTCAGTTCCTCTGGGTTTGCCAATTCCCTCGTCGCCCGTCAGATCGAGCAGGTCGTCCACGAGCTGGAATGCCCTGCCAAGCTCCATCCCGCAGCCCCAGAGGGCNTCTACGACGTCCTCGTCAGCACCCGCGACTATTGCCGAGNATGATCCCCCGGTAGCGAATGGCCCTGCAGTCTTGCCGTCGATGATGGCGTAGTAGTCCTCGGGCTTGGTGCTGAGATCGTTGATGTGTTTGAACTGGAGGATTTCCGAAGATGCCATTCTGGAGCATGAAGCCCCCACCCTGTCGATGATCTCTGAGCCGAACCTAGCACTCATCTCGTAGCCCAGTGCGAACAGGTAGTCACCAGCGATGATCGCATGTGAAATTCCATGGGAGACGTGTATCGTAGGCTTCCCGCGGCGGATCTTTGCCTGGTCGTAGACGTCATCGTGCACCAGCGTGGCCGTGTGAAGCAACTCTGCTGAGATTGCGAAGTCCATTATCTCGGACTCGTCTTCTCCTCCTGCGGCCTTGAAGGCGAGCAGGCTCATGATTGGNCTGTACCTCTTGCCGCCTGCCAGAAGGACGTCTTTTGCAATCGACATAGCTGGACGATCAGTTGGGGAGGCCATCCTATCCAGGACCATTTGCTCGAGGGAATCCTCGAACATGTCCCTGAAAGATTCCAAGGTCCAGTATTGGTCCCTCAGCACTCCCATGTGAATAAAGCCCGAGGGTCGCATATATCAACAGGTGTGCNCGCCGATGACTCGGGCACGAGGCGTGCCCCCTCCCTAGAGGTGGATGCGATGAAGGACCGGATAGTGCTCGGGGCTCTTGATTCACCAGACTGCCAGGTTTACGACCAGGCAGAGAAGTTGCTACAGTCCTCCGAGCTCAGCGAACTCGACTCCTCCTTGGTTAGGGTGCACGATCTGGCCAGCGGACTGGAGCAACTTGCCTCCGGGGAAGTTGACGTCGTTGCGATGCCAGCAACTGAAATGTCCGGGAATGAGGGGGATATCGCGGCCTCGGGTTGCCAGGTTATCGGGGCGATGACGCCCCGAAGACCAAACCTGATTCTAGTTTCTCCGGATCGAATAGCTTACCAACCCAGAGGCGCCATTATCGTCTCTGAATCTGAGCTAGTAAGAAGGCAGCTCCTAAGGGCCAGGCCCGATCTACAAGTTATGCCCCCCGACTCCTTGGCAGCACACGGAATTGTTGGCTCCGTTCCCGATGACAGCCTGGAAAGGTCTCGCTGGCTGGGCTCCTTGCTGGGCGATGGATCTATCGACGGCTTCGTGACTTCCAGGGCAGAGTACGAAAACTCCGATCAGACGGAGAGGAGGCACACCCTGATGCCATTCCCGAAGGAAAGGGGNGGTGCCCACTTCCTGCCTCCTCCCTATTCCAACCTAGTCGTCTTCATCTCAAGGGCGGGCCTCCCAATCAGCATCACTGAGAAGGTCACGGAGACTGAGGGGAACACCGTTCTCTGGGTGCAAAGTCGGATCCTGAATGAGATGGGGGGTTTGGGGAGTGGGGTTCTGGGCCTGCAGGTCAGGCATCGGCAGGTCGGCTCATTGCTTAGGCAGGCCGAGGAGGAGAAGGATCTGGTCCTATTGCAAGCCTGNAGCGACCCAGATGGGGAGATTATCGAAGACGAAGTCAGGGTGGAAGTCAGGATGGAGACCCTCTCAGAGGACGGGCGGAGGACCCTGGCACTGGACCGAATGATCGCTTACGCGGACTACCAGCATGCCATCATCACGCTTTCAAGAGACTGGGAGGCCCTGCTTAGCGAGGCGACAAGGCCAGTCCCCAAGGACCACCCCTCTGACGAAGANGCGCCTTCGTTCTTATGAAGTGTACCGGATAGAGCAGAAACACGAGAAATCGGCAATTCTGCCATCTCGGTTAGGGCAAGCGATAACTAATGCGCCAGCACGCGCGAACCGCTGGTACCATGAGAGTCGACTCGGAATTGCTCAGCACCATATACACGGGGAGGCTCCAGAACCTCAGGGCCAGGGCCGAGGAATGCGGGATCCCAAAGTCCGGATCAGTGGAGGTCCTCAGGGCCAAGCTGATATGCGAGGAAATACTTCCTGACCTGGANCTTTCATGGGAGGGCATNCAGTCCATGTCCCACAAAGAGATAGGGGAGATCCTCAAGGTGTTCGGAATCAAATCCTCGGGATCCCACAAGGAGAGGAGGCAGAGACTATGGCTCCACCTAAACTTCGACTCCCGGCGNCTCACAATAGAGCACCTTGCTGAGATGAGCAGGGACGATCTTCACGAGATGTGCAAGAACCTGGAGCTTGATCTGACAGGAAACAGGACTGTGCTGATGGGNAGGGTCGCGGGAGTCCTAACCAGCCAACTAAATGGATGGGGGCGAATAAAGAGAAGCCTGAGGAGGAACGGGTTACAGGCCCCAATGTTCGAGGTTGGGGCCATAGAGCCCGCGGAAGCGATTGCCGAAGAAACGCCCGTGACCAAGGAAGCCGATGGCGACTTCCAATCGATTCCAACCACAGCGGCACTGGAGGATGCGAGCGACTCCATCGTTCTGGGGATAGACAAGCTCGAACCAGGGGTACAAGGGGATCTCCTCACCATCCAAGCCCGCACAGGTGACTTGGAGAGGATGGTGGGTACCATACTGCGGGGACATGGGGGGGCCTGGGGATCGAAGGAGCGGGAGCTNCTACTAAGGCTCGCGGAGAGGCGTGGATGGCCCCTCACGGAGAGTTTCGTTCGAAACAGGGNGGTCAACGTCGCCACGAACATTGCTGAGTTGAAGGGAGCTAGGTTGGACGANTCTTCTATCCCAACCCCGGTCGGAGAGGACACGGAGACGGTAATCCAGAGGATCAGGTCCAAGATTTCGGACACTTAGAATCAATATTTTCAGTTATGGTCAAAGAGGCGTGTCCGTTCGCAGAATCGTGGGCGAATCCATCATCGTTGTCAACTTCAAGACTTACCAGACCGCGCAAGGCGCGTCTGCAGAGGAGCTTGCGAAGGCCATGGCCGAGATCGAGACGTCGGCCAGGATGGTTGCATCGGTATCCGCGTTCGATCTAGCGGCGGTGGTTCAAGCGGCTCCTGATCTAGAGGTATGGTGTCAGCACCTCGATCCCGTTGGATTCGGTTCCAACACGGGATGGCTGAGCCCGTCCACTGCCATGGAGAGGGGTGCCTCGGGAACCCTGATCAACCACGCGGAGCACAAGGTTAGCATCGAACACGTGGCGATGCTGCTAGACCAAGTGCCAGAGGGATTCGAGGTGTGCGCCTGCGCAGCAGACATAGAGGAGGCGCGTGCATTGTCGGCCCTTTGCCCTACATTCGTAGCAGTCGAGCCTCCCGAGCTGATTGGTGGCGACGTCTCCGTCACAAGCGCGGACCCTGCAGTGGTTAGCGGGACCGCTGAGGCTGTCAGGGAAGTCTCCGAGGGCGTTGGGGTCCTTTGCGGGGCCGGTGTAAAGACAGGGCTGGACGTTTCCAAGGCGATAGAGCTTGGAACGGCGGGGGTCCTCCTAGCCAGTGGTGTGACTAAGGCCGAAGACCCAGTTTCCGCGCTCGAGGACCTCGTTTCGAAGATATGAGCACCGCTCCAGCAAATTTTCAGCGACCACAGCACTTTTGTCGACATCTGCAATCGGGCCGATGGTAATATGGTCGGAAACGGTGGAGACGCGGTCGAGAGGATTAACAAGAAGACGTACAGGAATGAGCTTTTCAGACTGCAACTTGAGCTGATCAAGCTTCAGGAATGGGTGAAGTCGCAGGGACTCAAGGTCGTTGTCATTTTCGAGGGGAGAGACGCGGCCGGAAAGGGAGGGGTGATCAAGCGAATAACCCAGTACCTCAATCCCAGGGTTGTTCGCGTAGCAGCGCTGCCAGCCCCCACGGAGAGGCAGAAGTCGGAGTGGTACTTCCAGCGATACGTGAACCACCTTCCTGCCGCTGGTGAGATCGTCCTTTTCGACCGGAGCTGGTACAACAGGGCTGGAGTCGAGAGGGTGATGGGTTTCTGCTCTGAGGACGAGTATGACGAGTTCATGAGGTCCTGCCCGATGTTCGAGAGGATGCTACTCAGGTCCGGGACGATACTGATCAAATACTGGTTCTCAGTTTCCGACGACGAGCAGCTAAAGCGGTTCAAGGCGAGGCTGGATGAGCCTCATAAGCGCTGGAAGCTCAGCCCGATGGACCTGGAGTCGCTGACTCGCTGGGAGGACTACTCGGAGGCGAAGGACATCATGTTCGCACACACTGATACAAAGCAATCACCGTGGTTCGTGGTCAACTCGGAGATCAAGCGTCACGCTCACCTAAACTGCATCAAGCACTTCCTGTCGATGATCGAATACGAGGACCTTACTCCTGATCCGATAGAGCTCCCGAAGAGGGAGACGGCCAGGGGCTACGTCAGGCCCCCCATGTCGGAGCAGACCTTCGTCCCCAGCCATCACGAGACCCTGATGTGATAGGCTCGGCAACATCCTGCGGGGAACGATTGCTTCATGAGCAACTGTCCTGCTTCGGGAGCGATGGGCCCTCGTGTGAAGGCAGTGCTCGTATCGATCTGCATGGTCCTGACCGGATGCATCTCCCAACCGCCACCCGACATGGACGGGGACGGGATAGAGGACGCCTTGGACAGCGACATGGATGGGGACGGCTGGGAAAACGCCCTGGAAGAAAACTGCAGCACTAGCCATGACAACGCCAGCTCAGTACCCTCAGACGCCGATGGTGATTGGAGCTGTGACCTCCTGGATGAAGACGATGACGGGGACGGCTGGAGCGACGAGGGGGAGGTCGAGTGCGGCACCGAGGCGCTCGACGCCACATCGACCCCGGGAGACGTTGACGGGGACGGGGTATGCGACTCGCTGGACGACGACTCGGACGGGGACGGTCTGCCCAATGAGTGGGAGGAGCCCAGAGGATTCGACCCGTTGGACCCAGACGACTACATGACCTGCCACGGGGAGGTTGCTTACTGCCTCAGGACCTACGACGACTTCACCTTCGCAGAGACGCACAACGCATACTCGACAGTGGAGGACGAGTTCCTAATCGGAGTCAATCACTACACGGGACTCCAGAGCCAGTGGGAAGACGGGATCAGGGCCTTCATGGTTGACTCGCATCACCGCTCAGATGAGAACACCACTGCCGATGACGTCAGCTTCTGCCATGGGACTGGCCAGTTCTTCCACCCTTGCCAGTTCGGGATAGTGTCGGCGTTCGATTGGCTCAGGCTCCTCGACTCTCTGATGAACAACAGCAGCGGGGACATCGTGACGCTGCTAATCGAGAACTACGTTCCTGCTTCGCACCTCAGCCACCTCTTCAACGAGACCGATATGTCTCGCAGGGTCTACACCCACACGCTGGGGGAGCCCTGGCCGAGCCTGGGTGACCTGGCCTTGGCGGGGACCGACCTTGTGGTCTTCTGGGAGCAGTCCCAGAATGACGATTACCCCTGGCTCCATGACTTCGGGGTCTTCAGCTGGACCACGGATTACGCCGAGGACTACCCGGAGGACATGGACTGCACTGTCTACAGGGGGGACGGGTCGCAGCCGGTATGGCACCTGAACAACTGGCTGACCAGCTCTTTCGGCCTGCCCGACCCGGTCAGGGCTGTTGACGTGAATAACTACGATACCCTGCTTCAGAGGTCGATAGATTGCTGGGAAATAATGGACAACAGGCCCACTTTCATCGCAGTCGACTACTGGGAAGAGGGCGAAGTCACCAATGTAACAATCACGATCAACAAGATGTCGCATTGGTCGGATGAGGTCCCACCGCACCCCTGACCTAGATCTCCTTCGGCCTGATCACTGACTCCACGGACCAGATGCCGCCGTTCTCCACCAACAGGGCAGCAGCCGCTGTTGGCATCACGTGCCACTCTCCCGAGAGGTGGTTGATCAGCATCTCGGAACCAGGGTTGTGCCCCAGAATCATCGTGGTGCCCCCGTCCAGCATGTCATCTAGCTCCAGTAGCAGGTCGTGGACCCCCGCATGGTAGATACCCGGGCGGACCTCTTTCCTCACGCTTCCGAACTGGCCGGACATTCCCTCGAGCGTCTGCAGCGTCCGAGTAGCGCTGCTGACCAGTATCAGCTCGGGCACCCAGCCCCTGGATGCCAGCTCATCAGCCACCCTTGGAGAGTCGCGAATACCCCTCGGGTTCAGCGGGCGGTCGTGATCCCTCAGCTCGGGGTGATCCCAACTGCTCTTGGCGTGCCTCATCACGATGAGCCTTCTGGACGTCACTCCTCTTCGCCCCCGAACCGCGGCTCCCTCTTCTCCTTGAATGCCCTGACCCCCTCGACGAAGTCTGGGGTCTGGGAGGAAGCGACCATCAGAGACTGCTCGAACTGAAGTTGCGTCTCGAAGAACGTGGAGGTGGCGGCATCGAGCAGCTGCTTCGTGCCCTTCCTGCTGTTTACCGACCACCTGCCCCAGTCACTTGCGACCTGGGTTGCCCTGTCCACCAGATTGTCGGAGTCCACTACCTCGTCTACCGCTCCCTTCTCCAAGGCCTGCTCAGCGGACCACGACTCCCCCTCGAAGAAGAACCTCTTCGCCTCCTGGTTCCCAACAAGGCGCGGGAGTAGCCATGTGGTGCCCCCATCTGGGGAGAGTCCCAGCGAGAAGAACGCGGGCGCTAGCTTCGTCTCGGGGACGCATATCCTGTAGTCCGCGGCTAGGGCGATTCCCAGGCCCCCGCCAGCCACGGAGCCGTTCATCGCGCAGACCAGCACGGTCTCGGATGACCTGATCCTAAGGAGAAGCGGATGGAGCCTGTCCGTCATCTCCTGGACCATCTGGCCGATTCGCCCCTCATCTATCCCCTCCGAGAAGTCGTCAATGTTTCCGCCGACTGAGAAGAACCTCCCGGTTCCGGTTAGTACCACCGATCTGCATGACTGGTCCGATAGCAATTCGTCTAGGGTCGAAATCAATGGGACGAAATTCTGAGGGGAGAATGTATTGATCGATGCCTCGGGCGACATAGTTACGACTGCGACTCCGCCATCTAGCATATCCGAGGAAACGGGCATGGACGCCGAGGAGGGCATGCACTATTGAATTGCATGAATATCATAAGACGTCGCAGTCTGGGGCAATCATGCACGACCGCGGGCACCTGTACATCGGTGGATCGTGGGTCCAGCCGGAAGGCGATGGGACCATTGACGTGTTCAATCCAGCCACAGAGGAGAGGATAGGGTCCGTACCAGTAGGCAGCGAGGCTGACGTGAATGCCGCGGTAGAGGCTGCCCGTGCGGCTTTCGGCGATTGGTCGGGGACTCCAGCGGAGGAAAGGGCCGATTTCCTGAACCGGCTGTCAGGGGCAATAAAGGACAGGTCGGAGGAGCTGTCCCAGCTGATCACTTCCGAGGTCGGGACCCCGATCGAGTACTCCCGCATGGCGATGGTGGGGACACCGAGGGTGGTCTCTAGGTCCTACGCAAAGATTCTGGACGACTTCCAGTGG
The DNA here is from genome assembly GCA_002725315.1 of Methanobacteriota archaeon. GTDB lineage: Archaea > Thermoplasmatota > Poseidoniia > Poseidoniales > Thalassarchaeaceae > UBA36. The sequence continues at coordinate 31,847 of PBOL01000023.1, forward strand.
GAGGAAGAGGTCAGGAACTCCCTGGTCGTCAAGGAGCCAATAGGCGTGGTCTCCATGATCACACCGTGGAACTTCCCCCTTCACCAGATTATCGGGAAGGTAGCTCCTGCCATAGCAGCGGGGTGCACGATGGTCCTGAAGCCATCAAAGGAGGCCCCGTTGAATGCATTCGTCCTCGCTGACATCCTCGATGGGATAGGCCTCCCGGATGGGGTATTCAACCTGGTTTCTGGCCACGGCCGGGAGATAGGCGAGACCATGTCCAGCCATCCGGACGTCGACATGGTCAGCTTCACGGGCTCGACCAACGCCGGCATCAGGGTTTCTGAGCTGGCCGCCCCAACCGTGAAGAGAGTCACTCTGGAGCTAGGGGGCAAGAGCGCCAACATCATCCTGGACGACGCGGACATCAAGAGGGCGGCCTCTTCGTCGATCTACTCCTGCTTCGGCAACTCTGGACAGGAGTGCTCGGCCCTAACTAGGCTGCTTGTGCCCGAGGAGCACAGGGACGAGGTTGTCGATGTGATCTCCAGCAAGATAGGCCGCTACTCGGTCGGCGATCCGATGGACGAGTCGAGCCTCTGTGGCCCGCTGGTGTCGAGGAGCCAGCAGGAGAGCGTTTCTTCCTACATCGCCAGCGGAATCAAGGAGGGGGCTACCCTGATCGCTGGCGGCGAGGGCATGCCGGATGGCCTCGACCGGGGCTTCTACGTCAGGCCCACGGTCTTCGCGGACGTGACCCCCGAGATGACGGTCTTCAGGGAGGAGATTTTCGGACCTGTCCTCTCGATTACCACTTACACTACCGAGGAGGAGGCAATCGAGCTGGCCAACCAATCGGACTACGGGCTATCGGGAGGGGTTTGGTCCGGTGACGAGGAGCGGGCTATGCGAGTAGCGAGGATGCTGAGGACCGGACAGGTCAGCATCAACGGCGGGGCCTTCAACGTGACCGCCCCCTTCGGGGGCTACAAGCGCTCGGGACTAGGCAGGGAACTAGGCGTGCATGGCCTCGAGGAGTTCCTCGAGATCAAGTCCATCCAGCGAAGGGTAAGCCAATGAGCGCTAGGCTACTCATCATCACGGGCACGAGCGGGGTCGGCAAGTCCACTCTGGCCTCCAAGCTGGCATCCTCGATGGGCTTCGGCAAGGTAGCCGCCACGGATACGATCAGGGAGGTTCTCAGGACCCAGTTCGGGCCATCGGACATCCCGGCTCTGCACAGGTCTTCTTTCGAGCCGGCAGGAGGCTCTGCGGCGGATGACTGGAGGGAAACGGTGGGGGTCGTCTCGGAGGGAGTCCAAGCAGTGATCCGAAGGGCGGAGGAGCGTGGCTCTGACCTGCTTCTGGAGGGAGTTCACTTCATCCCCGGTGATCGTGCCATCGAATCTTGGAGGGAGGCTGGGGGCCTTGCGGCCGGCATCGTGCTCTTCGTGGAGGACGAGGTGGCTCACCGTGAGATGATCTCGGACAGGGAGAAGCACAACGGCAAGAGGGTCGAGCACTACCTGGGTAACCTGGACCGGATCAGGTCCATTCAGGACGAGATGGTGGAACTAGGCTCGGAAAGCGGTTGGACACTGATTGACCCGACTGCCGAGGGGGATCCATCCGAGGCAGTAGAGGGCTTGCTGAGTGGCTAACGGCCTACCCATTCCGCATCCGAGCGGCTTAGGAACGCGTTGACACCTATCTCCTTGTCCTCCGTGTCAAACAGTGCGACGAACTCGGACCTCTCCATGAGGACTCCCTCGGAAAATGGCAGGTCCAGGGCGGCCCTGACTGCCCTCTTGGCCACCTTAGTGGTGAAGGGGGACTTGCTGGCTATATCCTGAGCCAATCCCATGGTGACAGATTCGAGTTCGTCGGCTGGGACTATCTTGTTCACGATGCCCATCTTCAGTGCATCATCGGCACTCACCATCCCACCGGATAGCACGATCTCCATGGTCCTCCCGTAGCCGATGAGGCGGCAGAGCCTCTGCGTCCCGCCGCCACCGGGAATAAGCCCGAGGTTGATCTCCGGCTGGCCGAATGTGGACCTGTCAGAGGCTATCCTGATGTCGCAGGAGAGGGCCAGCTCGGTCCCTCCCCCCAGGGCGAATCCGTCCACCATGGCGATAGTCGGCTTAGATAGGTTCCAAACGGCCTCCCAGGCATTGTCTTCGAAGAAGGGCCGGACGTCGTCCGAGTCCTTTCCTGCGAACTCGGAGATGTCTGCCCCTGCTGCAAATGCCGGGGGCTTGGGCCTCTTGCCCTCTTCTGGCTCAGGAGGGGGCGCCCCTCGGATCACGATGCACCTGACGTTGTCATCCGACTCGACTCTTGCACACTGCTCCTTGATCTCCTGGTGAGACTGGGTGTTCAGTGCGTTCAGCTTATCCGGCCGATTGAGGGTCCACACGGAAATGGTCCCTCCAGCCGGGCTAGAGCCATCCGCAGGCACGTCCTCGAAGATTAGGGCACGTTCTCCCATGCAACGTCGAGGGGATTCCTTCGCTTCAACGTATCCGGGCTATTCGTCGGGCCTGACTGGAGGGGGCATATCCGGAACTGGAGGGGGGGGCATGCCGGGTGGTGGAGGCATTGGCATCGATGGGTCGGGTGGGCCTGGGATGCCGAGGTCCCCAGGATCGGGGAGCCGTTCGGCTCCGTCACTAGGCCCCTGAACGTCCATGGAGATCCTCACCTTGATGACCCTCTCGTCATCGATACGGACGTAGGAAATGCCCTGTGGTATGTCCGGGTCGGGATGCTCGGGCTCTGCGAAAACTGCGAGGCCGTGTCCGGGGGCCTTGAGAAGGGTCGAGATGTCCTCGCCATCCTCGGCATCAGTCCATCTGCTGGCCTCCTCCGCTATCCTCTTCGACATCTCCATCCTACGCTCTCGGGTTATCCTGTCGCGAACGCTCTCCCTGATGGCCTTCTTCTTGGCGAGGTATTGCTCGACCTCGGCCTCCTGCTGCATCTCCGGGTCCGAGACGGCGACGTACACCTCTGCGAGCCCCTCCGGGCTGCCCTCTATCGGGACCGGTTCCAAGTCTGCGGTCGCGGGGGGCATCGGTAGAGGTGGCTCGGGCAGCGGGGGCGGGGACTCAATGGCCTCGGTGGACCTCCCCCTGCTCCTCTTGATCTTTTGATCTCGAGCCTCGCCAGCGCTCATTTCCGAGAGGACAGGAGGGGGGAGCTCGACGTCGGAGAACATGTCCGGGGCGTCCTCCACCACCGGCTCATCTTCGGGAGACATCGGAAGCGGGCTCCTTCCCGTGAACAGCAGTAGTGAAAGCAGCAGGAGGATGAAAACCGCGCCTGCGATCTGCACCAGAAGACCCTCGCTAGCGAAGAACGCGAAGTACAACGGGACCGATAGTACCAGCAGGAGAATCAGGAGTTTGCGTATGGCGGAACCCATGCTATCGGCACTGCACGAAAGAGCACATCTATTCACTTTGACGGGGGATTGAGAAGCTCGGACATCGCCTTTAGGGCCCTTGCCCGATGCGAGACCTCGGATTTCTCATCGGGGGACATCTCCCCGCAAGTCCGCCCGTCGCCCTCGTCTGGGACGAATATCGGGTCGTAGCCGAACCCGTTAGTCCCGGCGGGTTCGAGCGAGATCGTGCCACGGCATATGCCCTGGGACCTGAGGGTCCCTCCCTCGAACCCCAGAACTGCGACGGCGCGGTACTCGGCCCCCCTGTGTTCGTCGCCCCCAAGTAGCGAGAGGACGCCCTCCAGACCGATTGTCCCCTCCACGTAGGAGGAGTATGGCCCTGGGAAGCCCTTCAGCGAGTCCACGAACAAACCCGAGTCCTCGACGAGTATGGCTGTCCCGCTACCCAGTTCCCCCGAGGTCGCCTCCATCGCCTGCTCCAACTTGGAGAACGCCACCTCCTCGATGCCGTCGGCCTGGGGCTCCACGAACTGAAGTGGGCTTCCGTCCACGAGGAGGGGCAAGACGGTATGGCCGAGGGGACCCAGTATCCCTTCCGCTTCGGATACCTTGTGCGAGTTGCTGGTAGCGAAGAGAATCTCCATCCTAGCACCTACCCGTGATACCGCACCCTGCTGGTTATCTTCCTGAACCTCTCGACGACGTTCGTCGCGCTCTCAGACCGAGAGTCCCCCGAGTCGGCCTTGAGGTAACCGTCGCAGACTGCCCCTATCGCGTCCTCTATCGATGAGTGGCTGGCGCCGAGGCACTCGTTCAGCACCTGCAGGTCGAGCCCGAGGTGCTCTAGCTCTGGAGACTGCCTTGATAGGCCGAAGTCGATCAGCGACAGGTCCCCCTCACCCGATGCCATCACATTGTGGGTGGTCAGGTCGCCATGGGATATCCCCGACTCGTGCAGACGGCGAATGAGGGCGCCTAGGCCCTCGAGCACCCCGCGGCCTGCCGACCCGTCCTTGAGGAGATCGTGCAACGGGACCCCGTCGACCCTCGACATCAGGATCAGTGCGTCCTTCTGGTCCAGGTGCATGATCTCGGGCGAGGGGAAGCCGATCGCCTGCAGCCTGGATAGTGCGCGGGCCTCGGCTGCGAGCCTCTGCCGGGTGAGCCTCCGGTCCAGGTCGGGGTGCCTATAGCCCCTGGGCCGCCTTACCTTGAGGACGGCGGGTACGCCCAGCCACGAGCCTGCTGTCACCGTGGCCTCGGCCCCCTCGTGGAGCAACTCCCCCGGCTTCCAAGGGCTTATCGCGTCCATATCCACGCTACCCCGAGGCCAGATGACTTGAAAGCGGTTGCACTCCGGGGAGCGTTCGATAGCATGGTAATTGACATGCCGGCTGCACCCCTCCCAAGGGGCTCCTACGGGACCTTCGGATACTCGGAGGAGGAGATCGAGAGGGAGGCAATAAGGCTGCAGGTCGCGATCAAGCAGCCCATGCGATGGAGCATCGAAATCTGCAGGTCGCTAGCGCCGATTACCATGGAGATCAACAGGCTGAAGGAGGAGAAGGGCGTCTTCCTGATCGCCCACTCCTACCAGACCCCCGACATCACCTACGGAGTTGCCGACTCGGTCGCGGACAGCTACGCGCTGTCCAAGGAGGCGCGGGACGCACCGGAGCAGACCATACTCTTCTCCAGCGTCCGCTTCATGGCGGAGACGGCCAAGATAGTGAGCCCCCACAAGACCGTCCTACACCCTTCGCCCGACGCCGGCTGCTCGCTGAGCGACGGCATCTCCGCACAAGACATCAGGGACCTCAAGATGAGGAACCCGGGGGTGCCCGTGGTCTGCTACATCAACACCAGCGCCGCTGTGAAGGCGGAGTGCGACGTGTGCGTGACTAGCAGCAACTACCTCAGGATATGCGAGCGGCTCCCCGGCGATCGCCTCATCTTCGTCCCGGACCGGTTCATGGGCAGCCACCTGCAGGAGCACCTCAGAGGCAAGAAGGAGGTCCTGGTCTACGACGGGGAGTGCGAGGTGCATGCGGAGTTCACGGGGAAGAAGATCAGGAGGTGGAAGAGCAGCATGCGGGAGCACGGCATCGACCTGATGGTGCTTAGCCACCCGGAGTGCGGCGCCGATGTCCTCGAGGAGAGCGACATCGTGGGGAGCAGCGAGGTGCTCAAGGACGAGGCGATAAGGCTGGCGAGCGAGGGCAAGAAGGACATCATGCTGATCACCGAGTGCGGCACCGCCGACCGGGTGCTCGCCGAGACCGAGGAGCAGCTCAACCTGATAGGGGCGTGCGTGATGTGCCGCCACATGAAGACGACCGGGCTAGAGGACATACTCCAGGCGCTCAGGGACCCGACCCCCGAGCAGGTAATCGACCTGGACCCAGTGATAATCGAGAGGGCCTCGAGGAGCCTGGACGAGATGTTCAGGCTAGCAGAGTGACCACCCAGCGGGATGCGTTTATCTCCCGCCCTGCAAGCGTAGGGACATGGAGAAAAGCGCCCTGGACGTCTGGCGGATGATCCCCCAGACCCCCGAGGTGGTGGCATTCTTCACGGGGATATTCGATGTGATCGGGGTGAGGATCTCCGAGACGGGGGAGGAGCTGACGGTGGCCATCGAGGATGACTCGATTAGGATCGATCCCGGGCTACCCGAGAAGCCGGACTTCGTGGTCCCGATCGGCTGGCAGAACGTGGAGAACATGGTCGCTCATGCGGAAGACGGGGAAATCGACCCCAGGGAGGCATGGAGGATAGTCTCGGTCCTATTCACGTCCCTTACCCAGGCCACGCTCCTCAATCCGATCATGTCGAACAACCTGATGCGCAGGATCGCCCGGGTCGAGGACATCGCGCACGTCTTCCTGGTCGCCCCCGATGGGAAGGAGGCGAACTGCCACACACTCCTGTACGTGAAGGGGCAGTGGCTCGTGATCTCCGGCCTCCACGGCGAGCCCAAGCGGACCTTCAGGATGTCTGCCCAGGATTGCATCGACTACCAGAGGAGGGTCTTCTCCGCGATAAAGAAGAACAGCCTGGTGGAGTGGTTCAGATTCTCCTCATGGTATAGGAAGTGGAGGAAGGGAGTATCAGTTCGCCACAGAAGTTAACTCATTTCTGGACTTAGAGTTCTTCTGCACAAAATCGATATTAACTTCACGAAATCCGGATTTTTTTACAGGCAAATTACACAAAATCGAGATTTTGTACATTTATTGCACATAGGCTTCATTAGTTACTAGGCTCTCTGACTTCTGAGGTTGGAAAATAATGAATGACGAAAAAATTACACAAAATCCGAAAACAACAGCAATAACTGAAGAAATGATACCGATAGTAGTCGGCAATGACGAAAGAAGGGCGGTCAGAGTTACCGTAGACGGGCACCCTGCTGAATGCTTCCTGCATGACAGGGTATTCTACTCCACCAAGGTCGTGATAATCTTCGATGAGGATCACCCTCGATGGGG
>PBOL01000024.1 GCA_002725315.1 Methanobacteriota archaeon
TTCCTTGCATTGCACTTCGGGAGTTGGGTATGGTCCCTGGACAACACCAGCCTAGTACACAGTCTCCTGTTCGTAAACACCCATCCGCTGGTCGTTGTGGCCCTGATGCCAATTGTCGGAGAGACAGTCCGCAGGGGCCATCTATCTGGTGTCTTTCTGGGATTCTTGGGGGCAGCGATAGCGCTCATGGACGTAGGGGATGGGGGACAGGTAACCATGGTCGGTGATTTCGCGGCATTCCTCGGTGCCGCAACAGTAGTCGGCTACATCATGATCGGCAGAGAGCTAAGATCCAGGAGGGGCATGCCGATATTCGTTTATGCCTTCCCAGTGACGCTCGGGGCTGGGTTGTGGCTATCTGCCGCGACAGTGCTTTTCGAGGGCTCATCACTCCATTCCATAACTCCCGAGGACGCGCTGCTCGGCTGGGCAGACCCCTTCTGGCTGGTCTGGGTCGCATACCTCTCAATTGGCCCGGGCCTCTGTGGGCACACTGGCGTAAACACGGTTCTCCGATGGATGCCCCCCATAGTGGTCTCAATAGCCCTCCTCCTCGAGCCGGTTTTCGGGGCTATAATCGGCTGGATTTGGACTAGTGATGTATTGATCGGACTCCCTACGGTTATCGGAGGGCTGATGATGATATCCGGGGCCATCCTAGTAACCTTGCAGGAGAGAGGCAACTTCGATGATGAATCGGTTTCTTAACGAGACCATCGTGGGACCTACATGACCCCGATCCCTATCCTCCTTACCAACGACGACGGGATACACTCCATTGGTCTGCAGAGTCTGGCCGCCTCCCTGCATGCACGGGGACACCCTCTTGCCGTCCTTGCACCACTAACCGAGCAGTCCGCCGTTGGCATGAAACTAACTCTCCGTGATGATATGGCTTTCCAAGAACACCTCGATATAGCTGAGAAAATTAGGACCGATCAGGAGACCCCCCTCCGCGTATTCTCGCTGGACGGCTCTCCTTGCGACTGCGTGATTGTAGCCATAGATGGTGGTTTGAGGTCCCGAGCCCCAGAGATAGAGCCGTGGTTGTGCATTTCTGGGATTAACCGGGGTCCCAATCTCTCAGTAGATGTCCTCCACTCCGGAACGGTCTCAGCCGCACGGGAGGCTGCCCTCTATGGGATGCCATCGCTATCGGTCAGTCTCGCTACGTACTCTCATCAGGACTACTCGGACTCGATAGATGCAACTCTTCGGCTGATTGAGCGAATTTCCAACGTAGTGGTGGATAGCCCGTCAAATATCCTACGTCCGGAAGGGTCCAATAAAAGGCCAAGCGAAGGAAGCGACTCAGACTCGATCAGGTCCTGGTTCCTCCATGGAAACCTATTCCTGAACCTGAACATACCGGAGTCTTGGAAGGGAACCTTCCAGACAGTCCCCCTCGGTGCTAGGTGGTACTACAACGCCACAGACATGATTGACAAGGAAGCAGTGGGGGTCGCATTTGAGGTAGGGGCGGCCCGAATCGTTGACGAAGACATCAGTATGACAGACTGCACTGCCGTCGGTTCAGGGAACGCATCAATTACCCCGCTGGCAAGCTGGCCCCAGAACCATCCTCTGGGAATGCCGCAAATGGTGATGGAGGAGTCTACCAAGATGGGCTCTGATGGAATGCCAACCTGGCTCTAACTGCTGTCAAGAAGATGGTGCAGGATAGCAATGCAGGAGTGGCCCTGTAACCACTCATCTCCCAGAGAGACCGCAGCCGCATTTCCCAGTGTTGACAAGTCCTCCTCGGTGAACGGCCTGTCATCGGAGAGCACGAACCCCAAATCGGTGGATGATGGGACATCGGAGAANTTNCCTCCACTCACATCCAGAATAATCGGTAAAACCCCTCTGGACTCCCATTCCAGTAGAGTCTGACTCATCCCCCCTCCCGAGTGTAGGATGCCGGCGGAATACTCGACGAAATGCCCACGTGGTGGGACTGCCTCCTTCAGAACACCTTTGATCTGCCCCGCAATCGACCTCTCATCGGGCCTTACTCCGCTCAGAATAGCCCCATTGAACCAGATCCTCCTGTTCGGGCCATCCCCGCCCATCAGGTGAAGCATTACGTGACTGTCCTTCCTTATTCCGTGGGAGACGAATAGAGACGCGTTTACTGCCCTTGCAAGCACGTCCATGCGCCCGCCCGTTCCAGGTAGGTCGTTAAGATTCAAACCGCCCTCGCTGGGAGCCCTGTGGCCAATAATTGCGAACCAACGTTCCAGAAGGTCACCCCAGCCCGAGGTCCTCGTCAACGCCCATCATGGATTGCATCTGCCTCCTCATCTTCCTGTCTCCACGCATCCCACGCATCATCTTCTTGCTGCGATTCCATTGAGCGAGGAGCTCTTTCACGTCTTTTTCGCTGCATCCTGAACCATGGGCAATCCTCCTAATCCTACTTGACTTGAGCAATAGGGGCTCGTCCTTCTCCTCTTGGGTCATTGAGTCCATAATGACCCTGAACTTCTCCAGGTTGGCCTGCATCTGGCGCTTCTGCGACATGCTCATATTNCCCATNCCACCAAACATCGTATCTGGAAGGTGGGACAGGACCTTGTCCAATGTTCCAATTTTGCTCATCATCTCCATCTGCGCATACATGTCTGTCAAAGTAAACCTTCCAGACATCAGCCTCTGTGTCAGCCTCATCGCCTCTTGCTCGTCTATGTCATCGGGAGCAAGGTCAATGAGTCCCTTGATNTCGCCCATCCCAAGCAGTCTTGAGATGAATCTATCAGATTCGAATTTCTCGAAGTCACCTATCTTTTCCCCCTCTCCAACAAAGACAATCGGTGCTCCAGTAGTTGATACTGCGCTTAGTGCCCCNCCCCCTCTGGCTGTCCCATCCAGTTTTGTGACAATGGTCCCCGTAACTCCAACAAGTTCGTGGAATGTTGCAGCCATCGGACCAGCAGCCTGGCCCACTTGTGCATCGATTACCAGGAACCTCTCCGAAGCGTTTGCAATTTCGGCTATCTCCAGCAACTCTTCTTTCAGCTCTCCGTCAAGGCTGTCTCTTCCAGCCGTATCGATAATTACTACGTCTGCCGTGCCCACTTTCCTAAGTCCGTTCCTCACTATTTTTGCGGCTTCACTCTCCTCTGGCTCCCCATATACCTCGATCCCNGTACCGTCGAGAATCTGACTAAGTTGCTGGAATGCTCCGGGCCGATGAACATCGGCCTCGATCACCGCAACCTTCGCACTGTGATTCTTCCTCCACCATTCTGCTAGTTTTGCNGTACTAGTCGTCTTTCCTTGGCCATACAGGCCGACCATTAGCACAGTTTGGTTATGCGGACGAATAGTCCTAGGGGCACCCAGTATCCTGACTAACTCGGAATATACCAGATTCATAGCATGGGTTTCGAGCCTAATCCCCGGTCTGGGCTCTTCTTCCACCAACCTCCTCTCTATCCTCTCAGTCAGCTCTTTGGCCTGCCTAACGTTGAAATCTGCTTCGAGCAGGGCCCTCCTGAGTGATTTGCTCAAATCCTTTACAGTTTCTTCATCCACCTTCCTCTTTCCCTTTAGGAGGCCGATAGATCCGAGGACCCTCCTTTTGAAACCCTCAAGCGCCACGAGCATCCGCTCCAATCGTGTCGTTTGAACGTTCTGAGAGGCGTTTACCTCATATTCGAGGTGCCATGGCACTGCATGGCCGCGGGCACCATCCCCATTCTTGAGATGCAGATTGCATTCGCAATTGCCCTGATTGGCGTAGTAATTGGCTGGAGGGGTGTTTTGACTAGGATGACGGGATTCTACGACTTGTCTGGGGCAGTACGTTACNTGTTGTACGGAATTGTCGCCGGCGTCTTCCTAGCTCTTGCAGTCGACGAACTAATCCTCAAATCAATTCTCACTGAGTCCGATACCAGTGCGATAAGTGTTCCACTNGGNAGCCTAATCCCACTTTCCCTGTTAATTGGCGCCTTGGAGTCATCGTTNGTTCTNTTCCTCCTTGGAAGGCCGGGAGTCTCCTCNATCAGGGCCTCACCACCCTTCGGATGGGCATTGGGCTTNGGCCTCGGATCGATGCAGGCAGCGTANNTGATTGTGCGATTATTCGACCCAAACCTGACTGTCTCACAATATTCTGGCTTCGATGTCACTTCTGTNGCCCTTGCATTGGTGATATCTGTTCTCTCTAACCTCGGTCACTCTCTCCCATCAACATGGCAGGGATATGGGATAATTTCGGGCTCTAGGGCAGTACCGATGCTTTCCTCAACCATTGCTAGGGCAGCATTGTCGATTTCTCTAGTACTTGGCCTTATTAATCCGATTTTCCTATTTGGAATCGCTCCATTTGTGGTTTTTGCTTGGTTCAGAGCACAGGAGGAATGGCTGCCTTCGGGATTGACCCCCGCTGCAAGACAGGCATACAGGAGGACAATTAGGCAGGCAGCAATGCACAAGCAGCGAGCCGAAGAGCGAATTAGGGGCGATTTTGTCGATTCCGACGAGTAATCACTCATTTTCTGGGGTTTTTCTGATTTTTCCATATATGGCGCATGATTATATCCAATCTATCGATTCAACGTGACGAATGCGAGTAATAATCGCAGGTGCCGGCGAGGTCGGCCGTGGGGTAGCCGCCGCCCTAAGGGGCGAGAGGAGGGGAGTAGCCCTAATTGATCCAGATCCAAATGCAATAAGCGAATCACAATCACTGGATTGCCTGCTAGTGACTGGAAACGCCCTTTCAAGGGAGTCATTGATTAGAGCAGGAATTAGCGATGCCGAGATAATCGTTTTTGCAACAAACGATGACCATGTAAACATCTTGGGTTGTGCATTTGCCAAGAGGGTCTACAGCGAAAAGGTGGCCGATAGGACTGCATCCGGATTAGTTACAATAGCAAATATCCGTGACTCAAGTATTATCGATCCCTCTAGAGGAGCCGGCCCACTGAAGAATTGGGCTAGGACAAATTTTGAAGTTTCCCCATCAAAGGAAGTGGTCAGTCAACTAATCTCAGGCTTGGTCGCTCCCTCTCTGGCGGATATCATCCCCCTGGGTGAAAGTGCCTGGATAGTTGCCTCAACAGTGAACAACGCATCTCCAATGGTGGGGATGACCGCTTATGAGAGTACAAGCGCAGCATCTAATGATCCAGACTATCCTCGAATTATTGCAATCAAAGGCCTAGAAGGTTCGGGGAGAATAGCATCCGGAGACGAGATTATTCAGGAAGGGGACATGCTTGTTTTCGTGACTGGNTCGACAAATTTCTTTGGAGAAATAGCTAGATTTGTTGGGGATAACTCCTCAGATATGCCCGAAAAGCCATCAGTGGCAATNTTNGGGGCTACGGACTTCGGCAGTAGCCTAGCGAACCACTACCTTGAACAGGGTTCAAACGTCGTGATTATCGAGCCCGATCTTGATTCGGCCAACTCAGTAGTAGGGTCTAGGATAGGAATTAACAAGAGGCTTGACGTGATTCATGGCGACCCCCAGGATGAGGACCTCCTGCGTGAACTCGCAATCGAGGATCATGATATCGCAATTGCGACATTGGCAGATGACAATCTGAACATCTCAATCTCAATGCGCGCATTTGACAAGGGAGTCTCAAGGACAGGTTTGATTCTGAAGGATAGAGCACTTGTAGAGGCCATTCAGAGAATCGGGTTGCGCCCCGTCAGCAAGAGGAGAGTTGCCATCAAGTCCATACTGAAGGCTATTCACATGCACGTTCCGGGGCTCTTTGAGCCAATTCCAAGNATCCCGTCATTAGTTTCCATGACTGCTGAGATATCNGAAGAAAGCAGTTTTCTTGGAAAGGAAGTCCAGCAAGTGGAGGCTAGTATTGATGCTAGGTTGGTAATGGTCGAAAGNCCCGATTCAGACGGGGAAATGAAATCTGTACACGAGAGCGAAATAGGAAATCTTCAGTCCGGTGACCGGATTTATCTCATTTTGGAGATAGACGATGTCGGTAAGGTCGAAGACTCGCTACGGAGCTAATATGCGCTGGGATATTGTTTGCCTTGTTCTGGGTTGGACAATTGGATTGGTCACACTTCCATTGCTTCTGGTGACACTATTCAGCATCTATGTGGAAGGAATCGAACCCGCTCTTCGGACCTTCGCAATACCGCTTCTATTGGCGTTGTTCTCCGGTTACGCATTAGTCGCGCTTTCAGGTGCCGGCGATGCCTCATCCAGAGTCAGGGATAGGGAGGCATTTGCCTCGGTTGCNCTGGGGTGGATTCCCGTAGTAATCGTAGGCGCGCTACCATTCTGGTTTGGTGGNATGTTTTACGGCCCATTTGGAGAATACTGGTCTTCGGACGGGAATTATTCNATTTCGGAGATTCTGCTTGGNCTGTTGCACTCATGGTTCGAGTCGATGTCAGGNTTCACAACGACTGGCGCATCCTTGATCGACTCCTCCACTAGTCCTGTTTGCGCCGGTGAGTTCGAAGGTGACTGCGTNTCAAGCCAAAGGTCGAGCCTAATTCTCTGGCGCTCTCTCTCCCAGTGGCTCGGTGGAATGGGNGTNATCATGCTGGGACTCCTAATTTTCTCAAGAGCTTTGGGCGGAGGTATGGCACTGGCAAGAGCCGAACTGACCGGCCCATCTGTTTCCAATCTGGGAACGACCCTAGAGAGCACTGCAAGACGGCTTTGGGGGATCTACGTCGGACTAACGGTTGTCCAGATGGCTCTTCTTTATCAATTCACAGAAATGGGATCTTTCGACTCACTAAACTATGCTCTTACGACGATGCCCTCGGGGGGCTTTGGAACCAGTGACGGTGGGATTATGGATTTTGATGATGCCACTGTAGAATCGATAATTATGGTCTTCATGCTTCTTACATGTATTAATTTCAGTCTTCTATACTTCGCGTTTGCCGGTAGGACAAGGGAGTTATTCGAGGACGAGGAACTTCGGACATATTTGCTGATCATCTTCATTGCCTGGATAGCAATGGCATTCAATCTATCAAGAACTGGAGAATACGGATTTATCGAGTCAATTAGACACTCAATATTCCAGTCTATCTCGATTTCTAGCACTGGATACTCCAGTGCCGATTTCTCAAATTGGCCTGTTTTTAGTCAGTTCGTCCTTCTTTTGCTGATGATCATTGGTGCGAGCGCTGGTTCTACGGGAGGCGGGCTAAAGGTNCTGAGGATCCGAATCGCCTTCGAGCTTGCGAAGCGTGAAGTCATTCGCATCATACATCCAAGGAAGGTGGTCGCAATCCGATTCAACAAGGCGGTAGTGGACGAGGAAAAGGTTTGGATAATTGTCGGAATGGTTAGCTCTTGGATGGTCTTAGTAACGGCATCAATGCTCACTATCTCGTTCCTAGAGCCTTATCTTGAGATTTCCGACGTCCTCTCCGTCTCAATATCCCTATTGGGNAACACAGGNCCNGCTCTGGGTGCGTTTGGCCCCTCGGACGCCGCCGCAACCTGGGCCAACCTGAGCGTCCCCTCCCTTCTAGCAACTACAATTCTGATGTGGCTTGGTCGTTTGGAACTGCTAACCGTCCTGGTCTTGCTGCATCCCAGGACATGGGAGTCAGACTAGTTGAAACCATCCAGTGTGGATTGCGATCCATCTAGCCCGTCCCCGTTCGAATGCCCGGTTCCTTCTTCATCCGCCTTTGNCTCCTCGATTTCCACTTCGAAAGCCTCGATTATGGAAGTGGCACCTTTGCTGGATTTTGGTATGCCATGTAGTGCCAGATGTTCTTCTGCAGCGAAACCGATCTTCTTTGAAATGGAGAAGTCTGATGGGTCTCCACCGAGATTAACATCATGCACAGCTAGCAGGTTGGGCCATAGATCCTCTCTGACTGAAGATTGGCTCGAACCTAGGATTTCTGCTAACCTGCTAACCAACCGCCCAGTCCTCCACGACTCACTCCCTCTCCTGAGGAAATCGGGATACCCAATGTATGCCTCACTACCAGATTTCTGGGAATATGCCACCGCAGCCTGAGCAGNTAGGGATGTTCCCCAATACCACGATCTGAATGCCCTATTGGTAAACTTCGTCGCNAGGGAAGAGTCTGACATGCACATAGCCNNACTGATCATGGAAAGGCCTCGCTGATCTATTGCCGATTGGTTATTCCAAGCGAACCAAGCTAGCATCTCATCGGGATCCTTGTCGGATGCTAGCAATATCTTCGATGCACGCTCGCCCGATGAACCGCTGTATATTTCTCTCATTGCTTTGAAAACGTTGATCTGCGAATCCCTTACTGCAACATCAGAAAGCGACTCTACTGATTCCATCTCTATATGTCCTCTTTGATTCGAAGAAAGGGATTGAAGGTCTTTCACCAGGGCTCTGATGTCTCCTGGGTTCGCCTCGATTAGGACCTCCAAACTACTNGGATCAATACCTATCCCCTCGGAATCCAANACCCTTCTGGCTACNCTCCTTAGGTCACTAGGTCCAACTCTGTCAAAAATTACTTCCTCGGCCATTCTAAGTACCCTGTCCCTATTTGTCCTCCAGCTACTCCCCCCACCCCACAGCCTCATTGGGTCATTACATGTCATTATCACCGGTTGCTGTGTTGAACTAAGGAGATTCAATAACTCCGCCTTTCCACCAGAGTCGCCCTTCAGAGCTGATGAATTATCCACAGTATCGTCTAGAATCCTCTCGATCCTGTCCTCTGAAACCTTAGCAAAACCACCGCTAAGATGATCAACCTCGTCAAGTAGAATTAGTGTCCGTCCTTGCTTCTTCGGTCCATCATTGAACATCTCCAAAGGAATGTGCTGCGAACCTCTGGTGGCCGACGATCTGAT
Source organism: Methanobacteriota archaeon (assembly GCA_002725315.1). Taxonomy (GTDB): domain Archaea; phylum Thermoplasmatota; class Poseidoniia; order Poseidoniales; family Thalassarchaeaceae; genus UBA36. The sequence continues at coordinate 8,816 of PBOL01000024.1, forward strand.
TGCCGCCGCATTCCTTTGTTCGGATGCGTTTAACTCTATGACTCCCCATCCCCTTTCTCTAGCAATAGCTAGGGCTAGGGTCGTTTTCCCAACCCCTGGGGGTCCAGATAACAGCAAACCCCTCTTGGTTGGCCTCTCGTCAGAGTCCCACTTGCTAATCCAACTTCGAACTCTTCTGATCCGGCTCTCATTGCCCTCGATATCAGATAGGGAATCCGGACGGTAGCGTTCTGTCCAGTCGTCCACGAGAACGACTTTAATTGGAGTCACTTGAAGATTGGCACTCAGAATAGGCCTTCCATCGTTCCATTCGCTAGTCTTATGATGATATCATCTACTAGCGCACGGACTTGCAATTGATCATCACGCCTTCGGACGGTAACGCTTCCTTCTTCCAAGGAAGTATGGTCTACTGTCAAGGCCCATGGGACCCCAATCTCATCACACCTGGCATACCTTCTACCAATGGAGCGACTAGAGTCAATATCCACTACAATGCCTTTGATTTCCCTAATACGAGTAGCAATGCCCCTGGCCATTTCACCCATTCCGTCCTTGTCGAATAGCGGCAGAACCGAGACATCGAAGGGTGCAATTTCCTGATTGAGGGAAAGAATAGTGTAATTCTCCCCCTCCTTCTCGACCTCGCGGAAGTTATGATCGAGGATGTGCCAAACGATCCTATCAATCCCAAATGCGGGTTCTATCACATGAGGAGTGAAATATTCGCCGTGACTGGTGACCTCTACGGTTTTTCTAGTCACCATTTCTTCAGTAATCTGCACGACTGAACCATCCCCAAGATCGAGGTTGAAGGGAAGGGAATCAGGCAGCTCCTGGAGTTCTCCGAGTAGTTCGGTAACTTCGCTCGCCTTATCCTTCAGTTTTGGTCCAATCACTGAGCCGATTGGGGCTAGGACATCCCTGGAATCAACACGAGGTGAATCAAACTGCCTCCAACCTCTTAGTTGGCTTGAGCCAGAATGTTCTTCGTGAGCCAGGAGGTCATGGCAGGTCCTATTTGCAATGCCCACGCACTCAATCCACCCATGCTCTCCTAGAAGTTCGCAATCCCAGCAGTCGGATGCATAGTGAGCCATCTCAGAACCGCCGTGTTGCCTGAACCTAACCTTGCCCGGATCTAATCCAACCTTCTCTAGGAACTCCATCGTCATAGCAAGGAACCATGCCACGGTAGGGTGCCTTACAATGCCCGATTCGAAAGCCTTGGAAAATGAGACTCTATGCTCCCCGGGAAATGGACCTTCTGGATCGGGTAAGAGGACGGCTTCACTACCCCATCTGTCCAGATCTACTTCTGGCGGGCTTTCTGGATCTATGAAGTACTCCATCTCGGCCATGTTGAACTCCCTTAGTCGGATCATACCCTGCCGGGGGCTAATCTCGTTCCTATACCCCTTACCAGTTTGTACAGCACCGAACGGTAACTTCTGTCTGAAATGCCTGAATAAAGCGGGATAGAGCATGAACATTCCCTGGGCCGTTTCTGGCCTCATGTAGGCGGCCCGAGCGTTTCCCATTGCCCCTATGCTGGTCCTAAACATCAGATTCATCGGGCTGGAAATTCCCCATTCCGAAGAGCCACAACTGGGACAGCAAACTCCATTTCTGGAAATCTCATCATCTAATTTGGCCGCATCAAGTGTATCTGGGTTTTCGTGAACACCCTCTAGTAGGTGATCGCTTCTGAAAACCCTCTTGCAGCCTTTACACTCGGACATATGGTCATTGAACTCGCCCACATGGCCACTTGCCTGCAATACTGATTCTGGGGTAATGGTAGGGGAGTCGATTTCTCTGACATTTGGTATTCCCGTCCAGTGATCTATCCAACAGTCCACTACCCTTCTTTTGATGCTAGCTCCGACTGGCCCGTAGTCAACTAGTCCAGACACGCCACCATACATCTCGAACGAGGGCAGTATGACCCCCCTGCGCCTAAGCATCGAGGCTAATCGAGACATTCTGCCTTCGTTCTCCATCAACCTTCGAAATTCAATTATAGTTTTCAAGCCATCCTAGTTTGAACTTTGAAATCTACAATTGAGCAACCAGATTACCATTACCGGGCCCAATATGGTAATCTTGGATTCATTTCAGAGAAGGATTCATTTATTCCATCGATTCCCTGCAGCGCGAAGGTGTGTAAAATAAATGCCAGAAATAACGTATGCTACGGAGTTCTCAGAAACAGAGGACATCCTAAGCAAGCTTTCCGCACCAGTTAGAAATTGGTTCATGGACAAGTTTCCAGATTTCACTGATCCACAGAAGGTGGCAATTCCGCGGATTCTGAATGGAGATCACCTCCTACTATGCTCACCAACCGGTTCTGGAAAGACACTTACTGCATTCCTTTCTATAATCGACGACCTCGTTCGTAAGTCAATAGATGGAAATCTGGAGGACACGATTCATTGCGTTTACATTTCACCAATCAAGGCATTAGCGAATGACATCCAGAAGAACCTGATCGGGCCGCTTAATGAGATAAAGGAGCGTTTCTTACCAGGGAGGGCCCAAGACATCAGTGTAGGGCTTAGGACGGGAGATACTCCTCAGAAGGAAAGAGAGAGGATGCTTAGAAAGCCCCCTCATATACTTATCACCACACCAGAGTCCCTGGGACTTGCCCTTGCCTCGAAGAGATTCAGGCCAATATTGAACGATTTGAAGTGGCTTATAGTCGATGAGTTGCATTCACTCGTCCCAACGAAGAGAGGGACCCACCTTTCCCTGAGTCTCGCTTTGATGGATTCAGTTGTTGAATCGGATGTTCAGAGGATAGGGATTAGCGCTACAATGGAACCCCTTGAGGACGTCGCCGAATTCCTAGTAGCAAGCGACTCAAGAGAATCTGAGAGCGGTTCTCAAAGGGTCTCGATTGCCAAAATTTCTGGCTCTAGGGAATTGGACCTTGACATCATACTGCCTACTCCGAGGTTCACATCAATCCCAGTTAAGGAAATCCTTGACCACAACATAGATCGGATAAAGGAACTTGTCGAGGCGCACACAACAACCTTGGTTTTCGTAAACACCAGGAACATGACAGAAACGTTCGTTCAAAGGCTAAAGGTTGCTGGTCTGGAAGGGGTTGAGGGGCACCATGGCTCTATGGATAAATCAATCAGGCTAGATGTAGAGCAGAGGCTAAAAAACGGCTTATTGCGATGTGTCGTTTCATCATCTAGCCTCGAAATGGGCATCGACATTGGGTCCGTCGACCTGGTTATCCAGGTTGGCTCACCCGGTTCAATAGCCACTGCCCTCCAACGCATTGGTCGCGCGGGACATCAAGTCGGAGGACTACCTAGAGCTAGATTTCTACCCACATCACCTCATGACTTGCTGGAGGTAGTTGCCCTTCAGAATGGGATTCTTTCAGGAAATATGGACTTGCTGAAGTTTCCAGAAAATTGCCTGGATGTGCTGGCCCAGTTTATGATTGGACTGACAATAATCAGAGAGTGGGACATAGATGAGGCATACGAGCTAGTTTCTGCTTCATGGCCATATCGCTCACTTCCTTATGACGACTATATCGAGGTCCTAGACTTATTGGAAGAGGAGAGGAGGATATGGGTCGATTGGGAAGAAAACCGTTTTGGAAAGCGGGGCTACGCTCAGATGATATATTACACAAACATAGGAACTATTGCTCCAGATAACAACTACCTGGTTTTCACTTCCGATGGTACTCTAGTTGGCCAGCTCTCTTCATCATTCGTCTCAAGTCTCAGGAATGGGGACGTATTCCTTCTAGGTGGCTCAACATACAGAGTTTCCAGTGTGATTGGGACTAGGGTTAACGTAACTTCTGCTACGGGTTACAGACCAACTATTCCGTCGTGGACAGGAGAGGCAATGAGCAGAACAAGCGAACTGAGCTCCGAGGTTATGGGCCTTCTTGGCTTACTTGCTGTACAATACAGGACCGGACAGGGGATAACCCCCTTCCTCACCGATGTGGTCGGACTCAATAAGCCGGTTGCCAATGCTCTGACTCAGTTCCTAGATGAGCACTCTGCGACCACATTCCAGGTTCCCTCCGAGGATTGCATACTAGTTGAGCAGGTTGAGGCGCCATTGCCAACATACGTTGTGACGACCTGCAGAGGCCGAGCATTCAACCTCGCCTTGGGGTATCTATTCGCCGGCATGGCGTCAAAGGACAATATCGCTATTCACGAGCTTTCCTTTGACGAGAACGGATTCATGGCCAAACTAAGCCATGAGATAGAGGTATCCGCAATTCCTGCGGTATTCCGTAGCAGCGATAGCCAAGATAGCCTGAACAAGTATCTTCTGGAATCGCAGTTGTTCGCAAAGAGGTTTAGGGAGGTCTCTTCTAGAAGTATGCTAAACCCCAGGAGAATCGGGGCCGAAGAGGTTAGCCCCAAACAATTCCAGCAAAAGGCAGAGCAGATAATGAATCGCCACAGAAAGATGGACGATTCGGTGGTGGTCAGGGAGGCAATGAACGAAATCCTGACAACGGATCTTGACATGGTGCAACTACGGAACTTCATCACAAGAATGCAGACCGAAGACGTTAGGATTGTTCACCGAAGGGTGAAAATGCCATCCCCGCTAGGCATGACCCTATTCATCTCCTCATTCGAGGACCTACTCTCCCTAAGGACTCGGGCATATCTCATCAAGGACGTTGATCCGGAGATACTACGTCGCTTACTGGGGGCCAGATCACTTGCAACCGAGCTTGACGAGGGAAAACTGGGAGAGTACTACCAGTCCAAGGTTTCAACCCCCTCGAGCGCAAACGAACTACTCCGTCTCATGGACATGGGAGGGGGATTGGAGAGGCAACTGACCCATCCCCTGTACAGTGAGAAACTAAAGGGCCTCGAATTCGATGTTCTAAGAAGTTGGGTCCACGACCTCGCAGAAAGGGGCCTAATAACGAAGGTAAGAGGGACCGGCCATGAGAAAATTGACGGCAAATGGTTCTCAATGAGGATGACAGAAGTGCATGGGACATTGGGTTGCCTGGCTGTGGCCGGAGCAGCTGAAATGGACGATCTGCGAGAACTCTACACAGGGGGTTTGAACTACGAGGTCGGGGAGTCTTTCATCGGTGGGGAACCCTCTGTCTGGAAGAAGCGTGGGCTTTCCGATCCATTGGACTGCCTCAGATTAAAAATCCTCGACATGCTTGGCTCCGAAGGACCCCAAACAGCCGATGCACTCAGCTCCAGACTCCCATTCCCATCGGCCCAGGTAGACGCGGTGCTCCAGGAAATGGAAATGCGCAACCTAGTCTCCATTGGCTTCTTCACACAAACCCAAGAAGGAGAGTTCATACTTCGTGTAGACGAATACCGCATTACTGGCGGCCAAGTCAACGTTATCGACTATAGGACACTCCAAACCCTAATCCTGAACAAATCGTTCGAATCGTTCGAAGAGCCTTCGCAGGTAATCAGAAACCTAGCCCTGGTACAGAGGAGGGAAGAACTACTGCATAGGGTGGAGAACTACCGATTTAGGGACTGGAAGGACATCAAACACGATTCGGATATCTACAATGGCCGACTGCTCCACAATCGAGTAGGTTACACACTAAAGGATCAACTTCCGATGTTGATGGGCCTCAGGAGTGAACCATGGTTCGGTCCACTCGAAGAAGAACTCCTCGCAAAGATACCCGATGAGGGAATATCCAGGGCCGATTTATTCGCCGACTACCCTCGGGGAAAGGAAAACGCCCACATTCAGAGAAGCATCAAATCCGCCCTTTCAAACCTAGAGAGACAGCTGGCAGTTGCAAAGCAATACCTGGACGTTCCCAACAGGAAGCGCTCAATTGCAATTTTCCGACGACTCCACGGCAAGGTTGATCCCCTTACCTTTAACGAAGCACTAGCAAAACTGATTTCTAAGATCGGCCCTGTCAGGCTCCACACACTCAGATTCTTCGTTGCAAGGCCAGTAGAAGAACTAGCTGAGTCGTTAAGGGAGCTTGAGAGAAGTGGCGAAATTGCCCGTGTTGTTACTCTGCAACCCGATCCAACCGACTACTACTCTTCACTGGAAGATGCTGAGAGGCTCCTGTCCCCCCTAGAAGAAGATAGGGAGATGAGGATTCTTTCCCAATCAGATCCCTTCAGTAGCCGATTCATCCAGGAGGTCCGGCTACTACTCAAGCAAGGCTGGTATTATCCCGTTTTCAAAGGAGTAGATCCGATTGGCCGCGTCTTGATGTTCGTAGTAAATGACTATCTTGAAATCAAGGACATAAATATCCCCCACTCCTACCTCGACGACTTCAAGAAAACCTTCGAGGAATTGCTGGAGAACTACAGGGACCGACTGGTGGACGTTTCAGTATTGCATGCATTCAACGGGGTACCCGTGCATGACTGTGACGAAAACATCCAGCAAATCCTCTCCGATATCGGCTTTGTTTCAATGGGCGATGGAGAGAGGTACATTCGCGGGGGGGTAGTCGAACCAAGAACTAGGAAGCAGGTCAATAGAATGCTTTTCTTCCATCACTTCCTCCATCAGAACAGTCGTTGGGAAAACGAAACAATGGCACTTGATAACACTGTAGAGTTAAGGGATGATTTCTCACTCAGGGGGCGGTGCGAGATGTTCAGAGTCAATCTGAGTTCGATGGTTGCTGCACACCAACTTCACCAGGGATCCAACCTAAGAGGCCATCTCGTTTGGGCCCGATACCCGCATTTCCAGAGACTATTATCTATCAGAAATGTGCCTACAGAAGCAGAGGATGAAGAGATTCTTCAGTTCTTCCGGGAAAACAACGACCCAGACCTATACATGGAAAGAAATGCCATGAAGAGGTCGGAATTCAGGAAATTAATCTCCCCACTTGTGCGAAGTGGGCATCTTATTCAAGACTACAGGGGGGGTTTCAAGACCGTCGAGCAAATGCCGGATGGGGATTTGTGGGACATTAAGAGTGAATACCTCCGTGAGATGGTTCAAGACTACCCAGTAATCTCTCTGAAGCAGTTGGAGAGGCTTGCAGGCTCTTCATTCTCGCCCGAAGAAATAAGTGACGTGATGCACGAGTTCGAAGAAGATGGGACCTTGATCAAAGGTTTCCTAGTTGACGACCTTCAGGATATTTGCTGGGGGAGATTGGACATGCTAGAGGGCCTCGATGAACTGAAGGTTTCCAGGGATCTTGTAATCCCCCCTTCCGATCCGCTGATTCACTATTTTGGAGTTCTCCTCAGGGAGCGATTCGGCTTCGGGTCTGCATACTTGGTATTCCATAAGGAAGAGCCAATTGCCGCATTCAAGGCGAACACAAGGAACGACACCATCGAAATTACAGACTTCGTAGGAGACTCCGATCTGGAAAGGGAAGCAATTAGGGTGATGAAGGAGTTTGCATGGGAACACGACATGCCTTTGACAGGAAAACTGTATGAGAGGATCCGCTCTAGGATGATTTAACATCTGAAGCAGGATTTTTCTGCCCAATAAATGGGCGAAGAACCTTCATAATGTGCCGATGTAGTTCTGGTAGCAAATCGAAAAGCGCTATGGCCATTAAGAACATCGCGAACAAACTCACTGCCTTGGCAGCATAGCTATGGGCGAAGTCAAACATACCGATTCCTAGAAAGCTCCATCCTCGATATGTGTCCGTTAGCCAAACAATTCCGGCATTTCTGAATACATTGAGGATATGGATGGTTGGAATCGCAATTAAAAGCGCCCTAACCCGTCTTTTCCAATGTACTGAGTTAAGGGCCACTATGGCTCCAATGAATACTGCCATGGACTGTAATGCCGAACATGCCAGGACGAAATACACCACCTCCGAACCGTCTTCACTGATCATCGGAGCATAGAAGCCCCCTTCCCCAAGTGGTTCACTGAGCACCCACCTGTTCCCATCCCACTCTGAAACGGGAATTTCTACCCCACTACCTCTCTCGATCATCATGTTTCCAATTTCGTATCCCCCAAGTCCTGAGAACTCCAGCATCCATTCGGCACTAACGGCAGTGAATTGGACGAATGCCATATTGAGGTTGGGAATCCCAAAGACAAGGTAGTATGGAATCATCGACCAAACTACACATCCTCTAAGCCAAACTAGTGTATCTGAGGCCTCTTGTGTTCCCCCCCACTCCCAATATGACATCGCAAATCCTGCTGGCAGAGCCCCAGCCGTCATCAAAATTAGTACCGGATCGGAAATTTCGACATAGTGACCCGAATATAGATAGAAGAAGAGTCCTATTAACGGCCAACCAATTATCGCCGAAACTCTTGAAATTGCCCGTGTTTTGTTGTGGAATGCAAATCCAAGAAAGACCAATCCAACAGCACCGATAAATAGCTGCATAGAAATTTCTGTGATTCCAAGGAACTCAGCAAGTTCCCCCACCGTGCCCTCTACGGGGTCCCTCATACCCCCCTCTCGTCATTAACCCGTAAATATGATGCCCTCTCCCGCCCTAACGTTACAATGGCATTTGACTTCAGGGATTTTGCTGAATCCTATGTTGGCTCCTTGGTTCGTACACTAGGGGGATTGCCATTCTCCGAGTTGGAAGATTTCTGGAAATTGGTTGAAGCAGCCCGCGAATCAGAGGCAACCGTTCACTTCATTGGTAACGGCGGTAGTGCTGGTACCCCATCCCACAGTGCGGGCGACTGGTCCAAGGAGTTAGCGCTTCGAACAATTTCTCACACCGATAACTCTCCATCGCTAACTGCATGGGCGAACGATACTGAATTCCAGAATGTTTTCGTTGGACAACTATCTACATTCATCAGAGAAGGGGACATAGTGGTGGGATTCAGCGGTTCGGGAAACTCTGAGAATGTACTCCGTGGAATCGAATTTGCGAAGCAGAGGGGCTGCTCCACAGTAGCAGTAACTGGGGACTACCGAGGAATGGGTGGCGGTAAATTGGCCGACATAGCCGATGTTTCCATAGTCGTGCCATCCAATTCGATGGAAAGGATCGAGGATGTCCAACTGGTAATTAATCACATCGTAAAAGAGGCAGTAAAGTCAAACAACGGACTGTGATTGAATGCTACCTCCATGCAGGGACGGCTCCAGTCTTGAAGCACCACTCGAATTGGCTCCTCTGCCAAATAATGAGAAATGGTCAGGAAGAATCGCCTACCTCGACAGGGACGGTGTCCTGAACAAAGGATCCCCGCACTATGTCAATTCCGCAGATGAGGTAGAACTTCTCCCCGGAGCTGCAAAGGCGATGGCCGATCTACGGAGGTCTGGCTACAGGATTTGCATAATTACAAACCAGTCTCCCATAGGTAGGGGGATGTGGGATCACGATAGGCTCAGGGAGATTCACCTCATGCTTAGGGACATGCTTCTTCTAGAGGATTCTGACGCGGTAATTGATCTGCTATTGTACAGTCCCTATGCGCCCGAGGAGGGCTCCTGGGCAAGGAAGCCAAATCCCGGCATGCTCGAGGCGGGAAGGCAATTGCTTCAGTCCACAGACGGAAGAAAAGAGNATTTTGAAATTCTCTACGGNGNCGAATGGTTGGACAGGCCAAGCGAATCCGAATCAGTCCTGGTTGGNGATAGGCTTTCTGACATTANGGCNGGAGAGTCTCATGGGGTGCGCTCATTGCAGTGCAGTCCANGCATCGGCCTATCTGNGGTANTCGAACAAATATTGGGTGACTAGATGTCCCGAAGNAAAACCAGCATGCCCATNTTTCTGGGTTTGGATGATACAGACCATCCCGATTTTGGATGTACTACTGAGAAGATGAATGACCTGTTGGAGCATCTTCTCTCCAGAACTGACTCGGTACTGAACGAGAGGAGGCTTGTAAGACTCTGGCCATTCGCAAAGAGAAGAACAAGGGGAAATGGGGCTCTTGGGGCCAAGATTACTATTGCAATGGAAGAAATAGAACTCCTCCACTCATTATGTTCTAACTGGTTTTCGGAATTATGTGCCGAGATCGAGGAATATCCTGAAGCCGAGTTTAACCCCTCACCCTGCCTCATAATTTCAGACTCTAAGGCCCCCGAAGAGTGGTACTGGTCATCCGTCAGGGAAGAGGTTGATTCAATGGAAAGACTCTGCGAGGTGGAGGATTCAGGGTGCTCAGTATTTCTTCACAAGTCCTCATGGGGCATTGTAGGTGCTAGTGCAGCCATTTCTTGGTCTCCAAAAACTAACTCATCTTGGGAGTTGATTGCCTGGAGGGATGAGGGGAAGATTGGAACTGCACGTCAAGTTAGCGAATCCGCAGTCTTTGGCATCGGGCAACTTCATTCAGGTGCATTCGTAAATCGAGATCCTACGAAGGGCAGAGGCATGATTGCTCCACGTACCCCCTGTCCGGTTCTTTATGGGATCAGGGGAAGTACCAGTGGGTCGGTAGAGGATGCACACCTCTGGCTTCAGCAAAGGGAGGACGTGGAAAAATGCTCTTGCTATGCAGTGCACAGGACAAATCAGTTGAGCGATGACCATATTGAAACTCCCCTGAGCGGGACGGTGACTTGTTTGCCTAGTTCGACAAAGGGCGGCCATGCAGTAATCGGCGCAATCACCTCTGTGGGACCAAAGAAACTGGTCGCATTCTCCGAAGGTGGCCCAGTAAACAGGACACTTAGGTCCCTGATGCCAGGTGATCAGATTAGCTGGACTGGCCTAGACTCCCCTGAAGGTTCGGTCCATCTTGAGAAATTGCGACTTGACAAATCCAGCCCCCGGATAATCGGGCGCCCAGTTTGCTGCAATGGTACGATGAGAAGCCAAGGAAGGGACCAGGGGGTGAGGTGCGACTCGTGCGGACGGGAGGAAACCAAGTACTGGAGGAGCATTCCGATGGCAGTTTGTCATGAAACCGGTTCTGAGGGCTGGGTCGAGCCCTCCCCCTCCAATCGTCGCCACTTGGCTAAGCCGGTTTCGCTCATGGAATGAGCAATGACAAATACTCCTCTGGATACAGGACACCATGGCCGAACAGACCGAGTCCATTCTCGCAGTAATCCTGTTGTCCTCGTCTGCATATCTAATATGGCAAATATTGCGATTTAGACAGAGAAGGGCTATTTCCAACTCAATTGGTGAGGCGAAATACGATGGAAAGGCTAGGAACCCCGATTCCCTTCTCAATCCCGATGACAACACATTGAATGAGATGGGAAGGCTATTGAGGTGGGAAGAAGGCTCCGAAGAGTAGGCTAAGCAGGAATGAAACCACTGTCCGTCAGAAGCACCCTCGAAATTTTGCCCGAATCGAATAAGTTACGATATCCCAAATTTTCTGCATCGTCATATAGAAAAACCACTCGTAGCAAATCATTGACTTTCTTACCCCCCCTAGGATTAGCCGTGAAATCAACGGCCATTGAACCTGAGATCGGTTTGGAGACAAGTGCAGATGTGAGTATCATTCTGCACCTGGGTCTGCTTTGAATGAGTCTTAGGATTGCCGCGACATCGTCCGAACTAGCACGTCCATGTCTCTCACACCAATCGTCAATTACTAGCAGATCCTCCTTATCCAGCCTTTCTACAATTGATCTGGTCGCTGTAATGCTTGTTTCTAGGCTATCTTTCCTCTCGAAAATTGTCAGACGCATCAGTTGACCTTCACCCAAATGTCCTAGAATATGCGATGATCTTTCTGGATCAGGAATCTCTGTTGCAATCCATAGAACCCTGTTACCGCACTCCAAGATGGTTGATGAAATACTTAGGCATAGAGTAGTTGCCCCAGCTCCGGGGCCATAGCTTAGGTGTACTGGCCCACATCCCAGTTCAATCACGGACTGACGTAACCACCATGGTGAATGATGCTTTTCCAATTATTCCGGCAAGAAGCCTAATCATCGAAACCTTATGCGAGGTCCGTGAGTGGTGGGAATACGGAACGGATTCCCCGCAGGCCGCCACCGGAGTTCGCGGAAGTGGATGATTCAATGATGGGGGGAATTTTTTCCTTCGGAATAGTCAGAGTTGCCTTGGAAGATGTTAACCAATACGGCCCCCATGCAATGATAATGCTTCTTTTTGCATTTGCAACCGCTACTGCACTAGTGCTTCTGATCGGCGAGACTCTGCTGTAGGGCACTATTCGGAAATCCAAATTATGCGCATCTTTCCCTCGCTATTGAAACAGCTGAATTGACAATTTCTTCAGAAGACCCTAGGTGACTCCTTGGATCGAACATCGCTTGCAAATCTTCCTCATTAATTAGCACCGTAATTGCGGCGTTTCTAGAACATGCCACATCAAGTCCCAATCCCTCCTCAATGGCCTGTATCGATGACTTGCGTAACTCTTCGTGAGCCTGTTCCCTCGGCATTCCCCTATCGACAAGCTCAAGCATAATCTTCTCCGCCATTATCAATCCTCCTTGGGAGTCGATGTTTTCCATCATTCTTTCAGAATCTACCGACATTCCGGTGACCACTCTTTCGCACTTGGCGATTATGTCATCTAGGAGAATCATTGAATGCGAAAGGGTAAATCTCTCACTGGAAGAGTTCGCCAAATCTCTTTCGTGCCACAATAGTGCATTTTCGTAAGAGGGTACGATCATTGAGCGAACGATCCTGGCAAGCCCACAGGCATTTTCCGCAGTAATCGGGTTTTTCTTCTGAGCCATAGTTGACGAACCTACTTGCTTCTTCGGATCAAATTCCTCAGCCACCTCAGAGATTTCGGTCCTCTGCAGATTTCTTACCTCCTGAAGGACCTTTTCGATGCTTGTTGCCACGTTTGCCATCCAACCCACCCACTCAATGTAACGATCTCTTCCCACTACCTGAGTAGTTGCAACAGGAACCTCAAGTCCGAGCTCTTTCAGAACTAGCTCTTGCAATTCTAGGGCCCTCTTACCTTGAGCAGCCCCGGTTCCCACTGCACCCAGAAACTTTCCTGTGATGCATCTGGGTGTGATTTCGTCTAGGCGATCAAGATGCCTTCGAAACTCATCGACCCACACAGCAACCTTCAGTCCGAAGGTAATGGGAACTGCTGCTTGCCCATGCGTTCTCCCCAGCATTACCGTATGCTTCTCTCTTTCAGCAATTTCACACAGAGATAGAATTAGGCTGCAAACCGATTTCCTCTGCAAAGTTATGCTATCCCTAATCTGAATGGCTACCGCAGAATCAACAATGTCGTTACTAGTGGCACCTAGGTGAATGCACCACCCCGATTCACCCGCCGCTTCAGCCATTGCCTTTGTCAGAGCCATGATATCATGTTTCGTCTCTCTCTCGATCTCATCGACCCTATCTGCAGTAACGATACCTGGATCTGCAATATCTGCTATTGCATCGTAATCTTCCGGAGAAACTCTCCCCATCTTGCTATGTGCCCATATCAGGGCCCTTTCGACCTCTAACAGCCTGGAATGCCTTCCTTCTCGAGACCAAATCTCTTTTGCTTTGTCACGCCCATATCTGTAGTCAAGAGGTGAAATTGGCATCGACTTCGGTTCCGCCGACCATGGACCCCTGTTTGAGCATAACGCTAGCACTCAAGAAGGCATGACTCAACATTCCAAACTCCCCTGCTACCATTCCAATGGGGGCTTCCTTCTACCAAAACACGCTTGCTGAAGTGTGGAGCATTCACCACTAGGGTCTCGAACTCACCACCTTCGCCATCTAGATTAAACCTGTTCTCAAGTGATAGACTTTCCAGTTTTTCCAGCGTATTCCTTTCCAGTTTCGCACCAAGCCACGTCTCATCCAATCCCTCGCATGATATGGAAGTGAATATGACCTCAAATCCGTTCTCAACCAGTGAACTCATGTGCCCATACTGATCATTATGCCAAAGCGGGCAAAATGACTTGACCCCCAGACGCTCACACATTCTCTCAATCCGGGTTTTCTGGTAGTCAGAACGTAGCGCCCCAGAAACAATCCCATCAATCTCCAGTGGACCATTGTGTAGAGCCATCTCTTCGGGAACTGTGTAAGAATCAGGCCATATTGACTCAAATGCCTCCATGACGGAACTATTGCCTGCTATTGCACACTCTAGGTCTTGAACCTCAATATCCTCGTGACCCCGAGTCATCACAGGCAACCATGGGACTCCAATTGAAGCAGCCTGAACTCCCGCTATTGCAGTGTTTGGGATCTGAAACATCATCGAATCCTTCCCAATAACCCCCACAGTGATGATTGAAACAACGTCCCAGCCTTGCAGTGTTGCCCACCATGCAGAATATGTAGAGTCTTTACCCCCAGAAGACAAGATGGCCACCCTCATCGTTTCTCCCTGGGAGTGGTGCCTCATGAATGACTCCCCGATGGAGTATTCAGACGACCAATGTTGATAAGAGTCCATGTGGGCATCGGGATGATTACGATGCAGCCAAGTGGAAGAGGATACGATCATGGAGTCTCAACATTTTCCCCCGATGGAAGGCTCTACCAGGTCGAGTATGCCAGGGAATCAGTCAAGAGGGGCACAACCACAGTCGGCCTGATCTACAAGGACGGGGTAGTGCTTATTGTCGACAAGCGGATTCAGAGCAAGCTAGTGATTACCGACTCAATTGAGAAGATGTACAAGATAGATGACCACATTGGAATTACTACATCGGGGCTAGTGGCCGACGCAAGGCAACTTGTCGACCGAGCCCGCGTTCAATGCCAGATCAACCGTATGACCTATGGGGACAGCATCCCAGTCCCGACTTTGGTCAAGAAGATGTGCGATCATAAGCAATCATTCACTCAGTACGGTGGAGCCAGGCCCTTTGGTACTGCATTGCTTATTGCAGGGATTGATGACGAAGGTGTCCACCTGTTTGAGACCGACCCATCGGGAGCCTACCAGTCTTACCACGCAGGAGCCATTGGAAGGGGACGCTCAGCAGTCATTGACTATTTCGAGGATAAATGGAAATCGGGAATGACACAGAATGCTGCCATAAAACTTGGATTGGAGGCACTTCGAGACTCCCTGGAGGATGAACTGAATGCCGACACCGTGGAGATCGCGAATGTGGACAGTGGTGGGTACAGCAAACTCGATAGGGAAACTACCCTAAAGCACCTTGCCAAGCTCACCTGAGACCCTACCAACTAAGCGACAGTTCCCTTCGGGCAACCATGGTTAGCTTGGACGACGCAGTTCTGGCCCGCCTCGAGAAAGGAGGAAAAAGGTACGAGATTCTAGTTGATCCAGATTTGGTCGACTCCTGGAAGGAAGACCCCGAATCAGTGTCGTTGGATGATTTGCTTGCAACCGAGGAAGTTTGGTCGGATGCCAGGGGAGGGGAAAGGCCTACAAGCGAATCATTGGAGAATGTTTTCGGCTCTAGCGAACTTTATGCGTGTGTTTCCAAGATTCTTAAAGAGGGCTCTATCCAGTTGACAACCGCCCAAAGAAAGAGGATGATAGGAGAAAAGAAACGTCAGATAGTGAATGAGATTGCTAGTACTGCCACAGATCCAAAGACAAAACTTCCACATCCAAGAACTCGAATAGAAAATGCATTGGAGGAAATCAGGTTTCCAATTGACCCCTTTAAATCCACAGAGAGTCAGGTCCAAGAAGCAGTAAAGGAACTACGTCCGCACATTCCTTTGCAGTTCATTACTGTCCGACTGGCATTCAAAGTTCAGGGCCGGGATTATGGAGGGGTTAGCCAGATGCTTCGAGACTCCATACAGAAGGAAGAATGGCTTAGCGATGGAACTTGGGTCTGTGTCGTTTCAGTACCGGGGGGGATGAAAAACGACTTGATTGGCAAGGTCGCAGAACGATCTTCGGACGTTGAAGTCAGGGAATTGGACTAATTTCTGCTCCGTTTTGCAGCATCAACCGTTATGAACATCATGCCGGTCGCGCGGCTCGGTAAACATGAGTAAGAAGAAGAACGCGGGAGGACCGCGAGGAAATGGACGAGCCCAATTGCTCGTTGTTCCAGGTGAAGATCTGGGCGATTCAGACGGAATGGAGGCAGGACATGGTGTTCTGCCAATTTCTGGGCGATTGAGGGCGGTAAAACAAGGAAGGGTAAGGAATCAGGGCAGCACAATCTCTGTGGAGCCAGTGCATACGAGATACATCCCCCGGCCAAGTGATTTGGTAATAGGATACATAGAGGGATGCACGAACAACATTTGGTTCGTAGAATTGGGCGCACCCTTCAATGCAATTCTGCCTATGAGCCTGGGTCCCGGAAAGGTAGAATTCGGAGGTACAAGGTCGATCATGGACATAGGGGACGCCATTCTATGCAGAGTTCAGGAAGTCGAGGAGACGCATTCCAGCGTTGTAACAATGAAGGGCATGGGACTGCGTAAGATTCGTTCTGGCGTGGTAGAAGAAATAGACCCACATCTCCTCGGTAGACTAATTGGAAAGGGGGGAGAGTCCCTCCGTCGATTAAAGGAGGAAACAGAATGCCGAATTGTCGTGGCAGACAATGGCAGGATGTGGATAGACGGAGAATTAGACGGAATTCTTGCAGTAAGGAATAGACTTTCACAAATCTCAGAAGGAGGCGATTACTAATGGGCGGCTACGGAGACGTTCAGATGATTGATGAAAACGGCATTCGGATGGATGGGCGTGGACCTGGAGATATTAGGGAGATTACAGTTGAGACGGGGGTAGTTCCCGTTGCAGACGGGTCCTGTAGGATGACATGGGGCACGAATGAGGCAATTGTTGCTGTATACGGTCCCATGGAAGCGCATCCACGGAAGATCCAAAGGCAGGACAGGGCAGTTCTCGATGTGGCATACAATATGGCACCGTTCTCAACCACAGATCGGATGAGGCCGGGATTCAATCGTCGAAGCCGCGAAATTAGCAAAGTGACCAAGGATGCTCTGGAAAGTGTCGTGTTGCTCGAATTATACCCTAGATCTAAAATTAGAATTAGTATAGAAATAGTCTCTGCGGAGGCTGGAACCAGATGCGTCGGCCTCACTGCCGCATCCGTTGCTTTGGCAGATGCCGGGATTCCGATGACTGACATGGTAGTAAGCGTCGCCAGTGGCAAGATCAATGACGTCGTAGTATGTGATTTGAATAAGGAAGAAGACAACTATGGAGAAGCAGACCTGCCAATGGGAATCCTCCCAAACTCGGGTGAGCTAGTGTTCTTACAGATGGATGGTGACCTTTCACAGGACGAGTTCTTCCAGGCTTGGGACTACAACATGGAAGCAGCCCAAGTAGTGCATGAAATAATGGTTGAAGCCCTAAAAGGAGGGTCTTCGCAATGACGATTCCTATTGTCCCTAAGCTATTACGCTCTCATCTTGAGGAATTGGCTGCTAACGACTCCCGAATAGATGGCAGGGGGAGATGGGAAGGCAGAGAATTAGAGATTGAGCACTCTGTTCTCCCTAGGGCCGAGGGTTCTGCCCGCGTCCGTATGGGGGATACGATAGTATTCGCTGGCGTCAAATTCCAGATTATGCAACCGTATCCTGATAGGCCCAATCAAGGGGGTCTGATGTGCTCTGCAGAGGTTCGTCCAATTGCTGGCCGACATTGGGAGGCAGGACCACCAAGCCCCGAATCAATAGAATTGGGCCGAGTTGTTGACAGGGGGATTAGGGAATCTGGATGCATAGATGTTGACTCACTATGCATCATTCCTGGAGAAAAGGCATGGCAGGTAATCCTCGATCTATTCGCAATTTCTGACGATGGCAATCTCTTCGACGCCTTTGCCCTGGCTGGAATCGCCGCATTAAGGAATGCAACAATTCCGGCAGAGAGATTTGAAGTTGGTGAGGACTCCGCACTAGAATTGTCCAAGACTCCGATAATGTGCTCTTATCACAGGGTCGGTGGGAGATTTGTATATGATGCCAATTCTAGGGAAGAATTGGGTGGTGACGAAAGAATACACATCACTCTGGGGGATGATGACAATGTCCACTCACTACAGAAGGGTCTAAAGGGAATTTTCACAGCGGACGAGTTCGCTGAAATCATGGGCCATGCTCGAGATAGGACAAAGGAATTGAGGAAGCTCATCAACTAAGGAAAGGTGTTTGCATGGCCAAGAGGACTCAGAAGGCAGGCGCAACGGCCCGTTATGGTCCTAGATATGGCGTAAGTGTCCGCCGAAGGGCCGGCTCGGCAATATCTAAGAAATCCCGGAACTACACGTGCCCCAATTGCCAATACCCAAAGGTCAGGAGGCGCGCTGCAGGCATTTGGGAGTGCAAAAAGTGCCAGCACAAATTCTCCGGCGGGGTCTGGGAGCCATATACTCGAGCTTCGGACGCCAACAAGCGGATTGTTAGGAGATCAATGGAAGGAGCAACGGCAACAGATATGACGGTCATTGCTCAGCAGGCAGCTTTAGACTATGAGAGAAAAATAGCCCAGAGGGATTCAGATGAAGCCTCAGAAGAGGAATGAACCACTAGAACTTCACTTGTCATTGAAAAATGACCATCCAGAGGCGCTTGGCTCGTCCTTGATGACCGAAGCAGAATATACCTGCAATGACGATTCAGTGGATGTTTTGCTATACTCCGAAAGCTTCACCGATCTTAGGGCAAGATGGAACACGGTAATGAGAGCATTAATCGCATCGGAGCANTCCATCGAGGCTGCATCNAGGGGGCCCTGACTTGACAGACAATGTTTCTACCGAGGAAATTCAATCCATTGCCCGCGAACTNCAGATGGTACGAAGCCAAATTCAGAGCCTATCTTCACAGGTTTCAGAATTTTCGATTACCATTGACGCACTGGGGTCTCAAGAACCGGATAGGCCCGTCTATCGTTCCCTAGGGAACATTCTATTGGAGGTAGGAGACAGGGAGTCTTTGCTAAGTGAACTGAGGGGCTCCAAAGACGCAGTAGAGGAGCACTTGAAGAGATTGATAGAAAGAGAGGAGGCACTCCGAAAGCAATATGAGAAATTAGCTGCAGATTTCGAGGGCGCGTGAATCCTTTGACTAATCTCGCTGATAACTCACCCAGCAAACTTTCTGTAGACTCAATTCTGTTCAAGAGTCTGCTTTCCAAGGGAAACAAGGAGCAGGCCATTGANATCAGCGAGGGTATCCTAGAGCGCTCACGAAGTATGGAGGAGCGAGATCATGAGGTTGAAGCTTGGATTCGAATGGAACGAGCCCTACTTGGAGTTCTNGGGGAGGATGCAGTCGGTGATGAACTGTCATGGTGCTCGGAACGATTAGCAACTGTTTCACTGGGCTCTACATTACATGGAATCTCACTACTAAACCTCGGCTCTTGGCACAAGAATAGGGGGCAGTCAATGATGGCACTAGTTATCTTCTCCGACATAACCTCTTCAGAGGGATTCCCAAACGATATAATCGGCTTATCGAGGCTTGAGTCCGGACGCATCCATGCGGAANTGGGTGACTTCGAGTCGGCAATGAGGCACCTATGGATTGCTATGAAGCGCCTTTCCGGCGGAGAAATGTCAGCAGAATCTATTGTTTGTGCTATGGAATGGCTAGATATNGCTTTGGATAATGTGGACCCCGCCACTCCGCGGATGTCAGAAATAATCAGTGAAGCAAAGCCAAGGGAGACCAGGGGAGAAACACGAATTCCCTCGAATCCCGATGATGTAAGGGAAGCCGTGGAACAAATTACTCCCTTGGTTACCGGAGAACTTTCAGGNCCCCTTAGAGACGACCTAGGGATAATNATNGATGCAGGAGANTTGATTGAAGAGCCNTCCTGGGCAAACATGCTGCGAGAAAGAATTTCTGAGATTCAAGATCCCAGGATTATCGAAGCGCTCCAATCGTGACACTGAATCCTTTCGATTTCGTCTTTCCCCCATGCNGAACCATCGGGCACTTCCAGACACCACCCGACTTCCTCAATCGAATCATCCTCACTTGGCCAGGAGTCTGGACTTGGCTTATGAGGGACCTCTACAAGTACCACTACGCCCCCTTCAACTAGGTTTTCATCCAATGCCTTTGCAACGCCAAGTAGCCCCGATTCTTCGTAAAGTTCCCTCAATGCAGCAATATCTGCTTCCTCTCCATCCTCCATGTTTCCACCCGGTAATTCCCAGCCCCTGATCTTGTTTTTTACCATCAGCCAGCAGGGCTCTCCGAATCCTTCGGATGGTACAGCCCAAACAACTACGAATCTATTTGCCATCTCTCATTATCTCCAATAGCTCATTTACCTTAGACTCTGCTCCATCTATTCCTTCAGCAGCCATCCTTCTAGCAAGGAAGAACGCTTCACTCGTCCTCCCATCTTGAATTAGCATNTCGACTTCTGAAAANGGAAATTCATCCGAGTCTTCTTCTTCGATTTCACTGATTTCCATCCTCCCCCTTGCTGACAATTTTTGCATCCTNTCCAAGAATTGTACTCGGTCAGATATCTCTGGAGTTCTCCAAGGTCGCGTATTCTTTCCCTCTACTAATCCCTCCATTCTTTCTTTGAATCGCACTCTTGCCGATGAAGAAGGAAAATGCAATTGGGCTTGATCATAACATAGCCATGCCTGATCGTACTCGCCCCTTCTTTCGTAGAGTCGCCCGATCTCCTCCCATAATTCATGGTTATCGGGACGCTGAGCNAGCAAAATCCTCGTCAACTCGAGAAATAGTTCCTCATCCCCCTCCCTGCCAATCCTTTCCAATCTTCTAGAAAAGAGAATATTTGCCCTAGAATCTGATATGTCCAATCCCCTAATCCTCATCGAGAATTCGGCCAACTTTTCCTTGTCCCTGCCTACTCTCTCCCACCAGAGACCAGGATCTAATGGGTCTGCTGCCAATGCCCCATCTAGAAGTTCCATAGCAGAACTCAATAAATCAACACCTTCCAACTGGGACATATTCTCTGGATCTCTCCCTAGAACTACAAACAAATCTTCTAGAACGGCTCTTACACCATCGGTTTCCCCGCAAACCGTCTTTACTTGGACCAATGCCTTCCAATTCTCGCTATTTGTGAAGTCGTACAAGACACTCTGNCTTGCGTTTTGCTCAGCCCACGACAGATACTCATCACTCCCATTTGAGAGGGCAAGGAACTTTTCGGCTTGGCTTCTGTAACGGTTTCCTAGGTTTCTCCTTGGATGTTGCAGTGATTCTGTCAGAAATCCACTATCCGACATATGCATTCTCACAGTACTGACTCGAAGGGACTCCTATCGGAACCAGGAATCAGNGTAGCGTCCATACCAATCTTGCTTGTCGTGCCTTCTTCTGAGCGACTTGGATCAAGACTGGATCCTTTCTGTCCCGAAAGAATTACCGTATCCACATCCGGTTGCCATCTTGTCATCAATGCCCACTCGACTCTAGATGAGCTTGAAACATCAATGTCCCCGTCTACTACAATGACCTGCTTCATTGATTTGTGCCCATCCAAGGCCGCATGAATTGCCTTGACCCCGTCTCCGATACCAGTAGGTACGATCTGGACAACAGACGATAGCCACCCACAACCCCCCTCTGTAAGATACACATCAGTACATTCTACAACCTTCGATACTGCCTGCTTAATTGTCGGAGCNCTGGGCATTCCCATCAAAGTCATGTGCTCTAGGCCGGCTGGAATCAGTGCATGGAATACGGGGGAGTCTCGATGATGAATCTGGTCATACCGAATTACTGGCTCCATTCTGATATCATCGACTGTTCCTGTGATGTCCACATATGGCCCCTCCTCCCCCCTTTCCATAGTAATACTAGCTTCCATGGCATATTCTGCATTAGCCGGAGCAACAATCCCATTCGATAGTTCGACCAACCTCAATGGGGAGCCATAAATACGCTCGTGTAGTGCTGCAGCAACTCCTAGCTCATCTAGGGGCTCGTCGAACGACATTGCACCAGCAAGCAGCACTACGGGGTCGGCACCATTAACCACGGCAATGGGGATCTCGTCCCCCTGTCCTTCTGCCCCTTCTACCATTGTTCTGAGGTGCCTTGGGACGAGCCTGGCAACAGTATGACGGCCATCTTTCAGAAGTTGCCTGTGAAATGAGGTGTTCCTCTGGCCACCATACTCTGCAATAATAATCGAGGCAGATTGGTACCTCCCCCCGTCTTCCTTGTAATGCCAAGGAATGGGTAGTGTCGCCAAATCAACAACTTCCATTGAATTTTCCATTACTTCAGCATCTTCTTTGGGGACTAAAATTGGTTCGGCAGGGTTTTCCATTGCCCATGCCAAGATGTCTATCAGATCTCCAGCGGAGAGGCCAAAATGCTCGCAGAGCCTTTTTCGAGTCAGCACGTTTACTGCCGCTTTATGGCCTGGCGAATCACTCAGGTTGGTGAATACCATGGGCGAATGCCCCGATGCGACCGATCTTTCCAGAATATCGAAATTTACACTCAGGGATTCTTCCACAATACTGGAGCCTTCGAGCAAATCACGGAATCCCATGATTGCAACCAGCCGAATATGCTGCTTGAATGTTGGCCATTATTCCATATTATAGGGCGCAACTCTAACTCTCTTCACCCGTCAGTCTCATAAACGACGGGCAGGTCGCCGTGGCGTCATTTTGAGGTGAATACTTGGGTCGGGGGCTATTCTCGGGTTCGAAAATGAAATCTGACCGTAAGAGNTATCGCTGGAAGGAAAGGCAATTCCGTAACCGTCAGGCGAAAAGAAAGCAAGGTGGAGTGCTTAAGCACGACCCTCTGCGAGGTAGCCCCCAAGCAAAGGGAATCGTCATCGAGAAAGTTGGATTCGAGGCGAAGCAGCCCAACTCTGCGATTAGGAAGGCAGTGAAGATTAGCCTCATTAGGACTGGCAACCGTCTAACCGCCTTCGCCCCGGGGGATGGTGCAATTTCGTTCATAGACGAGCATGACGAGGTAATGGTCGAGGGAATAGGGGGNAGCAAGGGAAGATCATATGGAGACCTGCCAGGTGTAAGATACAAGGTAATCAAGGTCAACGGGGTTTCTCTTGATGAGATGGTGCGAGGTCGAAAGGAGAAGCCCGTAAGGTAGGTGCCGCTATGGACGAAGAGAACGACCAAATATTGGAAGAAGTCGAAGAGACCCCCATAGCAGGAATTGGCACAATGGTATTCGGAAAGTGGGATGCCACGGAGGTAGTATGCGCCGACCCAGGAATTTCTCCATATGTGAATCTAAAGATGATTGGTGCCCCCCACACCGGCGGAAGACACGCGAATGCTTGGTTCGGTAAGCAGGGACTTTCAGTAACTGAGCGATTCATCAACAACCTAATGCGCTCTGGAAAGTACAGTGGAAAGAAGCAATACTGTGCTAAGTCATTGGAGTCAGCATTTGACAGAATACATGAGAGGAGTGGNCAGAACCCCCTGCAGAAGTTCATTGATGCAATTACTGAGGCCGCTCCATGCGAAGAGACAACAAGGGTNAGGATAGGGGCAGTCAGTCAACCGAAGGCAGTCGACTCATCCCCTAGCNGGAGACTTGATGTCGCACTGAGAAACCTGGCTATCGGCTCTGCTTCTGCTACAATGAAGAGTAAGAAATCGCTNACTGAGGGAATAATTTCAGAGCTGAGCAAGGCTGCTGAGGGCGACGTCAACTCATTTGCAGTGGGCAAGAGGCATGAGGTTGAGAGGATTGCCGCATCTGCCAGATGATGCTAGCGCTCAGTAATGCGTTCTACCACACTTTCTCTCCNGTNGCCAATTGCATTTATGAACCGATTTCAGGTCGGCGGCCCATCAAGGTGAGACAATGGGCCGTAAGGAAGACAACATCAAGCGTGCAACTGAGGTAATGCACGATAGGGAAAGAATTCGCAACCTCGCTATAGCTGCCCACATTGACCATGGAAAAACCACACTATCCGACAATCTAATTGCCGGAGCCGGAATGATGTCGGAGGAACTNGCTGGCAAGTCGCGTGTTCTGGATTTCGATGATCAGGAAAGCGCCCGCGGAATCACAATTAATGCAGCCAGCGCATCAATGGTCCACAGTGTAAATGGTGACGACTATCTGATCAACCTAATTGATACTCCCGGGCATGTTGACTTTGGTGGTGATGTCACCCGAGCCATGCGTGCAGTAGACGGCTGCATTATCCTAACTTGCGCTGTTGAGGGGGCGATGCCTCAAACCGAGACAGTNGTCAGACAGGCTCTGAAGGAGAAGGTAAAACCCGTCTTATTCATCAACAAGGTAGACCGGCTAATCAATGAATTGCAAGTTACTCCTGAGGACATGCAAGAGAGATTNATGAGCCAAATTACCAAGGTTAACCANCTAATCAGATCATTCGCCCCCGAGGAACACAAGAGCGACTGGCAGGTTAGCGTTCAGGACGGAACTGTTGCTTTCGGCTCGGCCTACCACAATTGGGGAATTACCGTACCTTACATGCAAAAGTCGGGAATTTCNTTCAAGGATATCTTTGAGCACTGCCATAACGAGCAGCAGAAGGAGTTAGCTAGCAAGGCGCCAGTTCACGAGGTCTTGCTAGACATGTCNGTAGAAAAGCTGCCTTCGCCGATGGTTGC
Organism: Methanobacteriota archaeon; assembly: GCA_002725315.1. Lineage (GTDB taxonomy): Archaea > Thermoplasmatota > Poseidoniia > Poseidoniales > Thalassarchaeaceae > UBA36. The sequence goes on from PBOL01000024.1 coordinate 33,294, forward strand.
CCAAGCATACCGGATTCCCAATATTTGGCAAGGAGACTTGGAATCAAGTACTGGAAAGGCAATGATCGGTTGCGATTCGGAAGGCCCACTATCGTTGATGATTACCAAAATTTGGATGGACCCTCATGCTGGGGAGGTGGCAGTCGGCNGAGTCTACTCTGGAACAATAAAGCAGGGTGAATCTGTCTGGTCCATTGGTGGGGCCAAGGCCGAACGAGTTCAACAGGTCAGTATGATGGTCGGTGGCGACCGGATTCAGGTTCCTGGAGTTTCGGCTGGAAACATAGCCGCTCTCACTGGAGTTCGAAGCGCTGCTGCTGGTGTGACGATTTCTCGAGAGCAGGACTCTACTCCATTCGAGGCGATAAGGCACTATTCGGAACCAGTTGTTACGATAGCTATCGAGCCAAAGTCGATGAAGGACTTACCAAAGTTTGTGGACTCGCTAAGAAGCCTCGCCAAGGCTGACGCTTCATTGCAGGTAACNACAAACCAGGAGACTGGTGAGGCACTACTTGCCGGGATGGGCGAGTTGCACCTAGAGATCACCATTTACCGACTCGAGGAAGAACAGGGNATAAAGGTCAACCAGAGCAATCCAATTGTGGTTTACAGAGAGTCAATTTCTCAAGACAATAAGGGAAGAGCATTTGAGGGCAAGTCTCCCAATAGACACAATCGATTCTACGTAGAGGTGGAGCAACTACCTGAGGAGGTAATTACTGCCCTTCGTGAAGGACATTTCGGAGATGGCCCCGTACGAGTAAAGGATGCAAAGGAAACGGGAAATAAATTTGCTGAGTTCGGAATGAACAAGGACTTGATGCGCAAGATTTACGCAATAAATGGCACCTCTGTTTTGGTAAACGACACCAAGGGGATTCAGAACCTTCATGAGACAAGAGAACTGATTATTGAGGCATTCAATGACGTATGCAAAAAGGGACCNATAGCCGATGAGCCNCTAACTGGGGTTATGGCCCGTCTCGTTGATGCCAAGCTCCATGAGGATGCAATACACCGAGGACCGGCTCAGACCATCCCCGCTGTAAGGAACTCGATAAAGGGAGCACTAATTAGGGCCAACTCAGTATTGTTTGAGCCAATTCAGAAAATCAGAATTGACGCACCGACAGAGTGGGCNGGTGGGATTACAAGGCAGTTAATCACTAGAAGGGGGGTGATTGAGGACATGCCTGTCGAGGGAGATGTAACTAGTGTTCTTGGCAATATGCCAGTTGCCGAGTCATTTGGCTTCTCTAACGATATCAGGGCAGCCACCCAGGGCAGGGCTGTTTGGAATACTGAAAACGCCGGATACCAACAGGTACCTCCTGATCTCTTTCACAAGATTGTGGCTGACATCAGGCAGAGAAAGGGTCTGAAGGAAGAGGTTCCCGGCGAAGCCAACTATACTGACTAATCAGTAAATCCTGATNAACTGGAAGTCTGTAAGCTCCCTCAGAACTGNTACGGCTTCATTTTCTTCCAGAGTTGAAAGGTACTCGTGAGCCAGTGCATGGTGTTTCATGGCCCTATTTTTGGCATATTCTATAGAACCAGATTTATGAAGCTCATCCACAGCCTTCTCTAAATCTTCTGTTTGGCATTCCCCTGCCCCATAAACCTTGGAGAAGTAGGGAAGATCTTCTCCGCTCTCGAGTGCATGTATCGCGATCAGTGTTCGCTTGCCTTGAAGAATATCAGAACCAGCAGGCTTACCCAAAGTCTCAGTATCTCCTGTAGCGTCAATCAGATCATCCATCAACTGGAAGCAAAGACCGAGGTTCAGACCCCAATTTGCCATATTTTCAACAGTACGTTCATCCGCATTTGCTAGAATTGCTCCAGTTCGAGCGCATGTCTCGAACATTGCGCTGGTCTTGCCGGCAATCATTGCGATGTAGTCATCTTCGGTAACTGCCTCCCTATCTTCGAACTCGATATCCTCCTGTTGTCCATCTGCAACCTTCCTTACCATCTCTCCGATAGCCGAAATTACCCTACCTAGGCTATTTGGGGGAATATTCCCTGACTCTGCTAGAATCTCGAAGCCTATGGCAAGCATAGCATCCCCTGCGTTTATTGCAGTCGCATCGTCATAGGCCACATGAACGGCATCAAGCCCCCTCCTAATGGGGTCCTGATCAATGATGTCATCATGGATTAGTGTAAAGTTGTGGATAATTTCTATCGATGCACCCAGCGTGTAGTGCCCATCATTTTGGCCTCCAATGGCCTCTCCCACTAGCCGCGGAAGAATGGCCCTGAGCCTCTTGCCACCTCCCTTGAATAGGTGGGTCATTGCTCCGAAAAGCCTCTCTTGAGTCATCTTCGATAGGCTCACCATTATCTCCGACTCAACTCGTTCTCGATGCTCCGAAAGAGCAGAAAGTAGGCTCTGGCCTGGATTTACTGGATTTCCACTCATGTCCACTTCACCACAATAGATGATGNCATTTTCTACAATTTTCGTCAATAATGACGGCTCGTAACCATTCGGCTCGATTATGTTATTCCACAAAAGCCTGAACCAGGGACTGATTACTTCGTCCCCCCATTCACCTTCGCCATCCATCATTCTCTGAATCTGCTCCTTGTCAGCCCAAATGACATCTGAAATCTCATTACTATTGGGGGAAACATCCACGTCAGCAGTGACTACAAGAACGTGGTCAATCTCCCTCTCGATCCATTCTTCGTTCCAACGACATGAATATTCCATCCTGCCAATGTGTTGGAATTCCCAGCCTTCAGTTATTGAGGCAGGAATGCCCAGCTCCTGCTCCAATTTCCTCCTTGCAGCAACGATGACCCCTTCTTTGGAATCTCCATTCTCACCTTCTATGTTGAGGGGGTGGCTACAGCAGGAATTAGCCCATATTGCAGGAAACGTAATCTTCTCTGCTGACCTTTTTTGTACAAGCATCCTATTGGATTTGTCATAGAGCAGTACGCTGAATGCTCGATGTCTGACACCGCCTTTATAGTGGCACTCGAGCTTTGATAATGCTCCTGTCATTTTGTCATCACTGTCCACAACGATGCACATCTCTTGCATCATGTCAGACTGTGATGCGTCATGCTCGACCAAGGCGTTGTCATTCCCATTCATCACTAGTTCCCGGGTCCTGTGGTTCCTATATGAAGCCTCAACTCTCCATTATCTTCGTGCCAACTGTTTTTCCGCTATTCAACAGTTCTAGAATCCTTGAGGGTGACCTTCCATCAATAATCCACACATCGTCAACATTCTGGGCGATTTCACCGGCTCTTTCCATTTTCAACCTGATTCCTCCCGTGACATCAATTTCCTCATTGTGTTCAGAATCTACCTCATCACTGGGGGACCATCTCTCGAGCAAAATAGAACCCTCCCTGCCGGGGGGCCTATCCATTATTCCCGGGGCGTCTCCAATGAGGAAAATTACATGAGAAACGCCCTCGATCTCATTTGCCAGCCTGAGCATTATATCATCTCCAGAAAGGATCCCGAACTCCCTACTGTCATTGATGTCGACTACATCACCGAATGTGACTGGGACAAATCCCGTACCCTTTGCGAAAATCGATATGTCACCTTCGAATGTCTTTCCGGTCCCTGTTGCCCACTCTGAAGGCGGGAAACTACGACAAGTTATTCCATATTCCTCCAAACTCTTAATCAATATCGAGCACAATTCGATCATGTTTGTTCGAATTTGGGCGATTGCCTCTCTCTGCTTAACCGATATCACAGGATTAGCACCATCGTCGATAGACCACTTCTTTGCTAGGATGTGACCGAATGATCCGGCGCCATGAACAAGAATTACAGAATATCCAAGGTTTACTATTTCAGCGATCGCCTCAGCAACTCTGTCCACTGCTTCACGGTTTACGGTGTTCTCTGTTCTCTTGTCTGTAATCAGACTCCCACCAAGCTTAATCACTATCTTTCCGGACATTTTCTGAAAATTGCTATTGTCCCATGTATTCTAACATTTTCAAGCCATTCAGTAGAATTTTACCATATGTGCTATTCGGAAACATCATGGACGGAATCTCAGATATTGATAGATTTCAAAGGTGGCTCCAGTCTGAGATGGCAATCGCTTCCAAGATTGAGGACCCAACTGAAAGAGAGAGACGTCTATTACAATTAGATATCTCTATTTCAGAGGTGGTAAGGTACCGTGACATAGTTCACAGTCTGGGTGGAACAGTGGCCTCTCCATTTGCCGAAAGAGATTCTCCCGTTCGTGAAAATAGTAACTCGGATGTTAAGCCTTCCAAATCAGTTGGTGAATGCCACTCGTGCGGTTCAAAGATGACAGGAGATTTGGAATTCTGCCCAGTTTGTGGGGAATTCTGACTATTCCTCTTCCCATGATTCCTTGAGGAGTGAAAGCTCGGGGTCATCGTCTCCAACAATGCTCAGATATTCTCCTGCAACGCTTTCAGAGAGGTATACAGTCACCCCAGCATGCCAAATAGTCTCTCCTGATGCCACCATTCGTGCAGTATCGACCTCAATGATTGCGGGGTCCTTGTGGTGGAATCTTCCTGCTTCTGCTGCAGCTCTAATGCTTGCAGATAGGTGAACGTGTGCCCTATCTCCGGGACTTATTCCCACTTCTAGTAGATTTTCAGCCTCAGCGGGGTCGCATGGATAGAACAAAGAATCAGGAATATCAGTTGATGGCAAATCCAGCTCTATCTCAACAGTGTGCCCATATGTCGCCCTCATCATATTGCCCCGAATCTCGTACCGCCCCTTAGGATCAGTCTCAGAAATTGCTCTAAGGTGGTGTGGTCGAAGCCAATGCTGCCTCCTTCCAGAGTCTTTGAATTTCCTAACTATATCCCTGACATCAATCCAGCCATTTATGTCCATTTCCAAATCAAACTTCTCTGGAGCATGCCTCAAAACCAGAGCGAGCTTTCTTGCCATGCTATCCCTTTCCCTAGTGCTCATAACGAATTTTCCTTCTGAGTTGCAAGCAGGACATAGGTCATCATCCGAAAAATATCCGTGTATCGAGCATTCTCTAATCATGTAAATACCTCGTCGAGCCTTACTCAAGAACCCCTCGGTAGGGGGATATCGGACATACTGACAACCGTTATGGGTACAATACTGGACGAGAATGCATGAGGGCGGTAATTGCAGGCTGGCGACGCTCGCCATTTGATCGAGCCCACAAGGGTGTCCTCAAGGATGTTCGTCCGGATGAGATTGCTGGGCAAGTTGCTCGTGAATTGCTCCAATCCACCGGTTTGCGACCCAGCCAGATCGACGATGTCATACTTGGATGCGCCTATCCTGAGTGCGAGCAAGGTTACAACATAGGCCGAATAGTTTCGTATCTTGGGGGACTCCCCGATTCAGTACCTGGCCAAACAATCAATCGTTTGTGCGGATCGTCAATGCAGTCAATTCTTAGCGCCGCCGCAAATATAGGACAAGGATGGGGGGAATGCTTCCTCTGCGGAGGAGTCGAATCTATGTCCCGAGTACAGAGAAGAGGTTTCAATTGGTCCCCTCATCCCGGATTGGAGGCCGACTACCCCCAAGCCTACATAAATATGGGAATGACTGCGGAGAATGTAGCAAAACTGTTCTCAGTATCTCGATTTGAGCAGGAAAGCTTTGCCCTCGAATCCCACAANAAAGCGACATTGGCTCTGGAAAGGGGGCATTTCGATGANGAAATCGTCAACATTAACCATGAGGGNATNGATATCGATTCAGATGGGTGTATTAGNCCATCTACNACATTGGAATCGATGTCTAAACTATCGCCGGNATTCATGGAAAACGGCTCGGTAACNGCCGCGACCTCTTCCCCCCTGACTGACGGTGCAGTNATGGCAATNGTCTGTAGTGAGAGTTTCGCTAGGCAACATTCACTAGAGCCAATATCGACAATCGTCGGCGGAGCTGTTACTGGCTGCCCTCCTGAATTAATGGGTATGGGGCCGGTTTCTGCAACGAGACTACTGCTAGAGAGAGTCAATTGGCCAATTGAAGAAGTAGACTATTTTGAGCTGAATGAGGCGTTCTCTTCGCAAAGTATTGCCTGCATCAGGGAACTTGGCATAGATCAGAATCGAGTGAACATTGACGGGGGGTCTTTAGCTATCGGACACCCACTTGGTGCTTCCGGGGCTAGGATTACCTGTAAGGCGGGCAGCATTCTTTCTCGAGAGGGCGGGCAACGTGCGATTGCAACCATGTGTATCGGAGGCGGCATGGGAATCGCAATTGCACTAGAGTCAATATGACGAAATCCCATCCGACGAACTCTTGAATGGGCTACACCTAGCAGTAACATGGTCGAGGACACCGGAGTGGCAACCCATAGTCGAACTTTGGAAGGCAAGCACATCTTGTTAGCCATTTCCGGTGGAATTGCAGCAACTGAGTCTGTCAAACTGTCTAGGGAGCTTAGGAGGCACGGTGCTAGGGTTTCTGCGATAATGACCAATAGCGCTCAGAAGGTAATCTCCCCACTGGCAGTTTCTTGGGGTTCTGAATCTGAAGTGCTCACAGAATGGAAATCTGAGATGTCTCAACTTGGAAAATTCGACGGTGTAATATTGGCTCCAGCCACTCGAAATACCATCGCTAAACACGTGAATGGCATCACTGACTCGCCAGTAATGATGGCCTTGGCGGCGGCGTCAGGTAATGGAACCCCGATTCTGTTTGTACCATCCATGCATGAGGACCTATTCCATAGCAGGACGACTACTGATTTGATCAAGGAACTTGAAAAATCAGGGCATGGAGTTCTATATTCCGAAACTGAGGAGGGAAAAAGAAAGCAACCCAATCCCGTCTCAATTGTTGCATTTTTCAGCAATTTCATCAACAGAGAATTGCCCCAAAGGAAGAGAGTTTCCATTACTCTTGGTTCGAACAGGGAGCCAATTGACTCCGTCAGAGCCATCCACAACACCTCTTCTGGAAGTACAGGTTGGTCCATTGCCGAACACCTTTATCGAATGGGCCACCAGATTACCTGTATCGCAGGTCACACAACAATTTCCCCGGCCTTCCCGCTTCCAGATGTTAGAGTTAGCCACACTTCTGAAGGGATGCTGGGACTTTCAATGGATTTGGCCAATTCTGAAAATAAACCCGATGTTTGGATTCATTCGGCAGCAATTTTGGACTACATCCCAGAGAAAAAACCCGGAAAGAGGGCCAGTGGAACAGGCAACTGGGAACTGACTCTGAATCCCGGGCCAAAGCATCTAGAAGAATTGGCCTCACTAGTAAATGGAAGCATACAGATTGCCTTCAAGTTGGAAGTGGGGTGCACAGAAGAAGAACTAGTCAAAAGAGCACAAAATCTATTGAGAAAGCACAACCTTTCTGCAGTGGTAGCAAACCAGTTGCACGAGGCTCTAGGACAATCGGATTTCCGATGCCGTATCGTAACGCCAAAAGGCGACGCAACCCCTGTCCTGGATCAAATGGAACTGTGCGAGTCAATAGAGTTGCTAATCACATCAAATTAACCACACTGAAACGAATGGTTCAAGCCATATCCCTTTGGGTTGGCATCATGGCAGGGCACGGGAAAGCCAAGCGTGGGATTCCCCCTAAGTCCGACTTCAACTCCTGGTATCCTTCAATTGTGGAGATTGCCGAACTTGTGGACAAAAGATACCCAATCAAAGGAATGGATGTCTGGATGCCTTATGGCCTCATGTCAATGAGGCTGATCGACCAATTAGCCCGTAGGGAGATGGAAAGAACGGGCCATTCCGAGTTCTCATTTCCCCTACTGGTTCCCGAGGATCTCCTTGACAAGGAAAACAGGCTCGTTTCCAGACTCAAGGCTGCCCGAGAGGCCGGAGTAGATCCATCTGAGATGAGGGCCGAGGAGGAGCCCACGGGATTCAAGAAAGAAGTATACTGGGTCACCCATGGGGGGGAAAACAAGCTAGATGTCCCCATGTTCCTCAGACCTACCTCCGAGACCCCAATGTACACAATGTTCTCATTGTGGGTCAGGAGTCATGCCGATCTCCCACTGAAAACATTCCAGATTGTAAACACATTCAGATATGAAACAAAGCAGACCAGGTCATTCATCAGGGTTCGGGAAATCCACTTCTTCGAGGCCCATACGGTGCATTCTGATCAGCAAGGAGCAGACGATCAGATTGAAGAGGACGCGGAGATGGTAAGGCGAATATTGCACGATCTCTGCCTCCCAGCCATCGTATCCAAGAGACCCGTTTGGGACACATTCCCTGGTGCATGGTACACAAAGGCCGCCGACGTTGTGATGCCAAACGGCAGGACATTACAGGTAGCCACATATCACCATTATAGGGACCAGTGGGCCGAAGCATTCGATTTGTCCTACGAGGATACCGATGGGGGTTCGAAGATGTGTCATCAAACGACATTCGGAATGTCGGAAAGGCTCCTCGGAGCAGTCGTGGGTATGCATGGAGACGATAATGGCCTGATTTTACCACCCTCAATTGCACCTCACCAAGTTATCCTAATGCCCATTGCCCCACATTCAGACGCAAAGGTCACCCCAACTGTGGAGGATATTTCCGCACGCCTCTCATCGGCAGGAATTCGCACCAAGATCGACGACAGAGACGTTAGGCCGGGGGTGAAACACTACGACTGGGAAATACGTGGTGCACCGATTAGGATTGAGATTGGGCCGAGAGACATTTCATCAGGCAAGTGCATTGTATCTCTCAGGACCGGAGGAAAATCTGATGAGCCATTGGATGGGATAGTCGAGACAGTCACTCGTTTACTGGATTCAGTTTCGGATACTCTTCGTATTCGTGCTGAAGAACTCAACGACTCACTTGTGAGGCCTTTGCCAGTCGATCCTACTAGCGGGCTCGCCCAAAGCGAAAACGCCTATTCAGACGGAACCGTGTATGAACTAGCATTCGACGGAAACGACTCTGACGCTGAAGCCCTCGAGAAACTCACAGGTCTTACATTGCTCGGAGAGTGTGATGAGGAGCTAACCAACGAGGTACCTTGTGCCATAACCGGGAGACTAACTTCCAAGAGATACCACATCGCTAGGATGTACTGACTTCTTTCTGAAGAAAAGCCCCACAATTGACAACACCGAGAAGACGATCAATAGGACAATGTCACCGGCAAGAGGCTTGGTCATCGGTTCCACCCATGTATCAATCTCGTGCAATCTCCCCCACGTGTAGCCTTCCGTCCATACTAATTTTGTTTGCCCGTATTCGTCATTGCAGATTTCTCTCATATCCGCTAGGCCAATAGAGCACAATACAGCGCCTCCGCCAACAACCATGTTTAGGACGGTGCCAAAAAGTCCACCAATCCCTAATAGTAGGGTAACTATCCTTCTCTTTCCTTTTGACACTACGCCATCGTATATCTTCGAGTCACCCAGCTGCGGTTGGAAATCTGGGAGGCTTACATCATCCGGCATCTCTCCATGAATCGCCGGCAACTCGGGAGTGGAAACCTCTGGCGCATAGACCCCCATCTCTTCAAGTGCCTCTCTACCGTAAATCCTCTCAGCCATCGAGTACAGGGCCGGGCTACCCTCAATTTCCGAGGGTTCGATGTTACCCTCGAGTAGACGCTTTACTGCGTCTGAATCGACCATACAATCAATACTCGCCGTCGCGACACCTATCAAATGAACGCAAAGATGGTATTGTCAGGGAGAGTTTTTCCTACTAATTGCCCTATGCGCAGCGGATGAAATCTCTATTGCACTAATCTCCAATGCTTGCAACAACTCATCGCTCCCCCCGCTTTCACCAAACCTGTCTTGCACCCCTACCATCTCCAGGGGGGTAGGGCGGTTAGACGATAGCCATTCAGCTAACGAACTTCCAAGACCCCCAATCACCGAGTGATCTTCGGCGGAAACGAAGCACCCACACGAATCGGATAATTTGTCAATAAGTTCAGTATCTAGAGGTTTGATAGTATGCATGTCAACTACTGTTGCCATTATGCCCTCTTCCGATAGTGCATCAGCAGCATCCAGTGCTTGCTCAACCATCACGCCACAAGCAATAATTGCAACGTCACTTCCTTCGAGAAGAACTCTACCCTTCCCTATCTCAATAGATTCATCACCCACTTCGTAAATTCTTCGAGTCTTGTTTCTTGCAGTTCGCATGTATGATGGCCCCTCGAGACCCATAAGTTGCACTGTTAACTCCTCTGCAGATACATCATCGCAGGGATGAATCACGGTCATCTTGGGGATGGAACGGAAAATCGCCAGATCCTCAATTGATTGGGCGCTGCTGCCGTCGGTGCCTGTGTGTATGCCTCCATGGCTTCCACAAATATGGACAGCAAGACCGGGTCTTGCAATACCATTTCTCACTTGCTCGAATCCCCTCTCAGAAAAAATAGCAAACGTACTCGCAAACGGGATCTTACCCGATGCAGCCATGCCTGCTGCAACTAGCATCATATTCTGCTCTGCTATGCCCAATGAGATGGTCCTATCAGGATATTCGGCTCTGAAATTACATGACTTAGTTGATTTGCCCAAATCGGCCTCCAGTACGACTACTCTCTGATCATCAGCCGCTCTTAGGAGGCCCCTGCCATAACCATCCCTCGAAGCCCCACCTGATGATGGTGCACTCATGACAACTCCTCCAGTGCTGCGGCGAGTTCACTGTCATCAGGAGCCTTACCATGGAAGGCCGGATTGTCTTCCATGAATGAGACTCCCTTGCCTTTGGTGGTATGAGCAATTATCGCGATAGGGCCTGATTGGCCCCCATTGGCCCATTCTATCGCTTCAACCACCTCGTCCATTTCATGGCCATCGATCTCCCTAACCTCCCAGCCAAATGACTCGAATTTACCCGCAATGTCTCCTATTTCCATCTGAACCTCGACAAAGTCGTCGTTCTGAATCCTATTCCTATCAACTAAAACCTTGAGATTTGACGCTTTATGGAAACTAGCTGCCATAGCTGCTTCCCATACTTGCCCTTCTTGGGTTTCTCCATCACCTATCATCACCCAGACATTCCTGTTACTTTCGTCCATTCGGGCGGCAATAGCACATCCGAGACCGAATGACATTCCCATCCCTAGGCTTCCAGCAGAGAAATCGACACCGTCTGTCCATCCCATGTCTACATGGCCTTGGCACGGCGAACCTAATTTTCTGAAGCTCATAATGTCGCTCTCATTCAGAACCCCCAGTTGATGAAGGAGGGCGTACATTGCCGGACTAGCATGCCCCTTGCTCATTACGAACCTATCCCTATCTTCCCATTGAGGGTCGCTCTCATCAAATCTCAGAACTGTTCCGTATAGTGCCACCATGGTATCTATTGCTGAGAGGGATCCACCTGGATGGCCGGCTCCAGCCGCGTGAGTCATCCTCAGTATGTCGATTCTACATAGTCTAGCCATCTCGATGAGATGCTCCTTTGACATCCTCCTAGGGCTGCCCATGAGACTTTCCTGTCACGCGGGCTATTGATAGTTTTCAATGAAACAGAAAATCCCAATCAGAGTGGTTCAAATCATATCGCGCTTTCCAAGTACTATGCTTCAAGATGCCATCAATGATGCACCTTGGGTTCAACGCCTCAGCACTATGAGAAGGCCCCTCTCAATAACATCTGAATCAGTATTGGTTGGGGCTCTTGAAAGAATATTGCTGGGGCGGCGCATATCAGTTTCGGATGGAGTGAAATTGTATAATGAAGCCAGCTTATCCGGATTATCAGCATTGGCTGACATGATTAAGAGATCAAGACATGGTGGTCAGATATTCTTCAATGAAAACCTGCACGTTAATACAACAAATATTTGCACTTTGGCATGCCGATTCTGCGCATTCAGACGAGGCTCCAGGCACAGTGAAGCCTATGCACTAAGTCCCGACGACTTTATTTCCAGAATCGAGCCTTTCTCTGAATCAATAGATGAGGTCCACGCGGTCGGCGGCCTGCATCCAAGGTGGACCGTCGATGATTATGCAAACCTATTCGGGAAGGTCAAGAACCGATTCCCAAAAATTAGCATCAAATCACTTACTGCTGTGGAGGTGAAGCATATTGCATCCCGTTCTGGGATTTCGACACGGCGGGCTCTTCAGATATTACGAGAATCCGGACTCGACTCGCTTCCAGGTGGCGGGGCAGAGATCCTCGTCGACTCAGTGAGAGATAGGATTTGTAGGGGCAAGGAAACCTCCAGGGAGTATCTGGAGATTCATGGCGAGGCCCATGAATTGGGCATCCCTACAAATTGCACCATGTTGTTTGGGACAGTAGAGACGATAGAGGAAAGGATGACACATCTACAATTGTTGCGTGAACAGCAGGACAAAACTGGGGGTTTCCAGTGCTTTGTCCCATATCCATTTTTACCAGATAAGACCCGACTACCTGAGGCTAACATACCTTCCTCTGACGAGGTAATTAGAATGATTGCAATCTCCAGAATAATGCTTGATAATATCCCCCATCTCAAGGCATATAGGATGAACATCGGCGATCATCTTGCTACTGTTGCCATTCTGTCAGGCGCTGACGATATAGACGGAACCGTCGGAAGAGAGGAGATAATGCACGAAGCGGGCAGTAGGGTAAGGACCGACTACAACCGTGATCAGATGGCGCTGTTGATTGAGTCAACAGGGCAGATTGCAGTGAAGAGGAATACTGACTACTCGTATGCCATGGAATACAGAACTAATCTGAATAATATTCGAATGGAACTGCCCATCGCCGAGCATGGATAGGTGCATCAATGTCTTGGAAGAGAACATTGGGAAGGGTCTCGTTCATCAATTGCGATCCAGTTTTCCACTCGTTGCCCGAGGAGTGGAAGGTTCTGGCTGCCCCTCCATCGTGGCTCACGGGACACCTTCTTCGCAGGGATTGCCTTACCGCGCCAATTCCCACTGCCGACTATGGAATACACCACTCCGAGCTTCGCCTCATCCCCGATATTGGGATCATCAGCAAAGGAAAGGTTGGTTCCGTGCTCCTCTTTGGCCGCAGGAACATCGAAGACATGAGGGACATCGCAATTCCTTCTGACTCTTCTACTTCGAAGGCATTGCTGAAGTGGATTCTAGAAAGAGAGGGCAATGACCCGAAACTAGTAGAGATGGGCCCCGATATCAACTCGATGCTCCAGAAGTGCGATGGTGCGTTGTTGATTGGTGATAGGGCCTTAGATGCTGCAATGGATGAACCAGATGCAGTAATGCTAGATCTTGGTAATGAGTGGACTAGAATTACCGGCCTACCAATGGTTTTCGGTGTTTTCGCTGCACGCTCCGACTCCCCAATCGCGGAAATCAAGGCTTCTCACCACGTGATGATGAATCAGTACGACCAATTTGTTAATGACATGGAGGTCCATAAGTCAGTAGTATCTTCGGTTGCAAGCAGGATGCAATACGATGAATCTCGAGTTGAGAGATATTTCGATGACGAAGTTGGTAATTTCCTAGATCAAGATAGCATTGCGGGTCTAGAATATTTCTTGTCAGAGGTCTGTGGTGTAAGCGAAGGACCACTTTGGTTCGACATCTGACTGACTAGTACTCCATCCTCTTGCTTGCGACCCATTCAAGGAGGTCTATCGCGACCTCGCAGGATTCCGCAACTACAATTTCCTCGTCTTTAGCGAATTTCTCGAGTGTAGACATCGCACGCCTATTCCCTATCGCTCCCAGAGCCTCGGCAGCCTCGTGTCGTACCATGACGTCCTCTTCAAGGTCCTCTAGCCTTTCAATTAGATATGGAACGGCATGGTCATCCTGCATCTGTCCCAGCACGTATGCAATCTCGTGTTTCAGTAGGGCCGACGAAGAGCCGAAGGCCTCTGCCAGGGCATCGACCGATTCCTCTCCACCTATGTTCCTCAATGCAAAAAGCGCCCTCATCCTCTGGAACATCTTCTCATCCTCATCGCAAATTGTCTTTCTCAAAGTAGAGACGCTACTTGCTGCGCTAGGTGGTGCGGGGTCTACAGACCCAAACTCACTAATCTCTGGCCTGTCATTATCCAATCGATCACGACCCTACAAACTCCATTCCATCAATATCAAAATCGGAACTAATCAAACCTATTCCCTGTCCCATTCTTAAAAACAACCTAATCGCTTCTCTTCCATCTTCGCCATAATCCACTGTTCGCTGGTTTACGTACATCCTTACGAACTTCTCGTTTGTCCGCTCGTCTATTCCGCGCCCCCACTGTCTTGCAAAATCTAGCGCTAGTTCAGGGTTTTGCAGTGCATGCTCGATGCTCCTTCTAACATCCATGGCGATTTCATTCGACAGCGACCTTCCGATGTCTCTTCGAACCACGTTACCCCCTAGAGGTAGGGGGAGGCCGGTGTATTCGTTCCACCAAATCCCAAGATCGATCACTAGAAAGGCCCCCTCATTCTCCCATGTTAGTTGGCCCTCGTGGATTATTACGCCCGCTTCATATTCTCCGGCCAAGACCTTTGGAAGAATCTCATCGAATGGGACCTCGTCAACGTTTAATTCTCCCATTGCCAATCTTAGAGTCATGTAGGCGCTGGTGCTCTTCCCTGGGACCGCGACGACAACATTTCCCAACTCGTCAGCTGACATCGGTCTTCGCGATATCACCATCGGCCCGTATCCTTCACCCATCGAGGCCCCGCAGTTCATGAGGGAATACCTATCAGAAATCGTCGGAAACGATCTTATGCTAACAGCCGAAACCTCGTACGTTCCATTTTTCGCCTCTTCGTTTAGGGTGTCAATGTCCACAAGGACGTGTTCGTATTGTCTGTTACCAGTATCAATAGCACCTGATGTCAGTGCGTAAAACATGAATGCATCGTCAGGATCCGGGGAATGCCCAATTCTGATCCTTTGGGGGCTATCTGGCATGACCAGTGGCTCGTGGATTAGTTGAAATGGCTTTTCATCGAACCGGCTCCTTCGCAATAATGAAGTGCAACTCGGCATAGGGCAGTTTGTGCCCGACCCCAATAAATTGACGACCGCTTCAGGCCAGCTCGGCCCCAAGTGTGCAGGTTGCGATTGCGCTCTGATTTTTGCCGAAGCCCTGGTTATTGACGATAATTACCATTGCCATTCCTGTTACGAAAGCATCTCAGGCTCCAGCAGTTCCTCTGAGCCTAGGGATGTCGGGGGCCTTCGCCTAGAGTGATTGAAAACTTATTTCCCACCTGCCATATGCTTGCTCATGGCCGAGGGTTGGAGCCGGTTCGCACTGCGTTTCTCAGAGTACTACGGTGCCAAGACGCCAGAACAGCTCTGGACCCCTCCTCGGCTGAGGAACAGGGAATGGATGTTCGTCCCATGGGGTGGTGCCCCACCCGACCGTCACCGAGCATTTTCGGACAAGACCGAACTGCACTCTTATCTGACCAGCCGCACACCACATTCCTGTTTCCACAGTACGGCGTATTACAGGGACCCCCTAAACAGGAAGATGTCTGAGAAGGGGTGGCTTGGTGCCGACTTAATTTTTGATCTCGATGGAGACCACCTTCCAGGAGTTTCCGATACCGACTTTCCCTCGATGATTGAGACTATTCAGGAACAGGCCTGGAGGCTATGGTCTGAGTTTCTACATCCTGAATTTGGCTTCAAGGAGGAGTACGTCCAGACTACATTCTCCGGGCACCGGGGCTTTCACATCCATGTCAGGGACCCGAGCCTAATGCATCTAGATTCAAACGCTAGGAGGGAGATTGTGAATTACATCAGAGGGGATGGCATCGACATTCAATCTGCACTCTCCAGCAACTCGTCGTGGGGCGAGAGAGCAATTTCTGGGATGGATGCAGTTCTGCACAAACTCCACTCCATAGCAAGTGGTGGTCCCCAGAAGAAAGCTATTGTCGATGAACTCCACGGAATACTTACCACTAGGGCTAAGTCACCCAAGGTGCAGTTGCCCTCTACGGCCAGGTCTAGGATTACAGAGTTAGCCGAACTGGCGGAGTCAGGGGACCGAGTTGATAGGCTAAGGGAAGATCACAAACTGTCGGTGTTTGGCGAATATTGCACTCCGATTTTCTGGGAACTGGTGAAAGGAGACTCTTCCGTTGTAATGGGGGCTGCTGGAGAAACCGACGAGGCCGTAACAGTAGATACGAAGAGGGTGATCAGATGGGTGGGTAGCCTTCATGGTAAATCTGGGCTGAGAGTAACCGAGTTCCCACTTGAAAGGCTAGATCCCGAGGGGGTAAATCCATTCGACCCCCTGAAAGAGACGGTAGCATTCGGCTCGACAAGAACCCGAATCAGATCACTGAGGGACGACGTCGTAGCCGAGATTGCAGACGAGCGCGTCTCGCTTTCGGACGGGCAAGTGGTCGAGGTCGGGGAGTCATTGGCGATGTTTCTATGCCTAAAAGGATGGGCCGAACTAGCAATTTGACCGTGAAAGTTAGAAGGTGTGAAAATGAATCATTGTTCTTACACAGCCACAGAATGTTGAATAGTAGTGAACTGCGGAACTATCTCGTGGTAGACCCATTGGATCCATTAGATGAGGACCTAGACGAGTTGGCGGGAACGCTCCCCCCGCCCCCTCCAGGGATAGACTTGCCTCCTCCGGTGACGGACATGCCCCCCCCGCCCCCATCGCTCCCCGAGCTTGACATTCCACCCCCATCGCCCCCGACTCCCCAGTTTGGTTTCACTCCAGACCCAGGCTCGGACTCCGATCTTCTGGATGCAGCCAACTCACTATCCAGCAGCCCANTAGAGTCAGCACCGNAATCACCCNGAGACTTCAAGTCCGTTTGGGAGCGTAGGAAGTCCACTGATCCCACTGTCGCATCTAGCGACAGGGACAGCATCTACAACAGAATAGACAGGATTTCATCGGGCAAAAGTGGTAGCCTAATGGAGAGGTACTCGGACCGTTTCGGCAGTGATCTGGACAGGGAGATAATTGTAATGAGGAAGAAGGACCAGACTGATTTGGCCTCTATCAAGCCCACAGTGGAGCTGATTTCAGCCCCTACNAAGGCTACCGAGATGTCTTTCGATGAGTTGATCGATGCTATGGGGGACTCTGGTTTCGTGGACATGGTCTCCGAGAAGACCGGCGTTTCGAGCGAGAAATTGAGTGAATTGGACATGGACTCACTTCGGNCGTTCTTTGATTTGGCAGACCAAGATGGCTCTGGCGCACTCGACTTCGATGAGTTTGTGGCAGGGGTTATTCAGAGCTTCAGGAGTCGCGATGAGGACTTCAGCCACTTCTTCGGTGTCATCAACAATCTGCTGGGTGAGTTGCCCGAGGACAAAACAAACGAATTCATCTCATCTGAAGGCTTTGAGATATTCAAGCGGGTTGGAGAAGATCCTGCAGGAGTAGAACACGATTCGAGAAGTGAGTTCTTCAAGATGGTTAATGAACTGCTTGTCGACCTCCCGGAGCCAGTTATGCAGTCATTCATCAACTCCCCGGACTTCGAACTCTACAAGCAAATCGCTGAAAGGTACGGTGATTCATGATGGGCCTTTTGGAGAAGGCAGGTCAGATAAAGTCAGAACCGCCATCTACTGAAAGCCCCCAACCAGCACCGGTAACCGCAGCCGAGCCCCCAGCCCCAACACAACCCGAGCCAGTTGCGGCTGAGCCGGAGAAGAAGTCCCGTCGAAGGCGCTCGAAGAAGAAAAAGACCCCCCGAACCAAGAAAGTGAGGGAGGCAAAGACCCTCCCAGATGGATTTGAGGAGGCCTCAACTGGCCAGAAGCTCGTTCGCCGCGTGTCCGACTTCGCAGTTTCATGGGGATGGTGCGTCCCTCTAGTGCTGCTGAATGCATGGGGTTCGTACTTCGATCCCACGTATTTCGTGTTAATCGGGCTCGGTTTGATGGGCTTCAACCTCGGATTCATGCCACGAACNACGAACAGGACGGTNGGGAACTGGATCAGTAGGACTACCTACATCACTTCGAAGAGCAACCAGCCCCATCAGTCGTATCTTCTGTTCAAGGGTCTGACATTTGCCGTTGTTCTTGTCGGGATACTGTTGGTTGCCACATCTATCCAAGACCTTGGGGAGACTAGCGGGCAGGTACTGCTCGGAGTGGGAGCAGNAATCCTACTACCTCCAATTCTGGACTACCTATTCTACAGGTTCAAGAGGGATAATTTGGGACTGTGGGATACGTTATACGGAGGCGTATGGCTTGTCAGGACTACCAAGACTGCAGAGGCCAAGGGATGGTTGAAGAGGCTAGAGCAACTAGGAGATTACTCGGAAGAGAGGGGCTGGTGGAAGGACTCGGATGGCTCTGAACAATCGGAAGCAACTGAGTAGGCCAGACTCATCACTCAGACTCGGAGTCTAATCTCCTCTTCGCCAGCTCTCNCATATCCTCGTGAAGTACCCCGTCGTCTATCGCGTCCTGGTCAGACTCGTCAACGATCTCTACTCCAAGAAGCGTCTCGATGATATCTTCCATAGTCACTAGTCCTGCTGTTCCTCCGAACTGGTCCTTCGCCACCAACAACTGCTCCTTGTTCTCTAGCAATATGTCAAGTGCCTTGTCCACTGATGTGTCAACGCTACAGGTAATGGTATCCCTCGATAGTTCCTCCATCGTTACATCGAAATCATCGTCTGCCGCCCTTCTCAGGATCTCGCTCCTCAGAACCAGCCCGATTACATCATCGACATTCTCCCTAGAAACCGGCATTCTGCCGTGAATCATTATTGGGATTCGGTCCATAACCTCCCTNACGGTCTCATTAGAGTCGACGGTTGTCATGACGACTCTCGGCGTCATTACTTCTGCGACTTTGATCTCCCTTAGCTTTAGCAGGTTCTGGATTACTGCCTCCTCGTCCTCTTCGATGACGTCGGACTCTTCGGCTATATCGGCTAGAACGGACAACTCGTTCCTGGTAACTGTCTCGGTCTCGACTTGGGGGAACGGTGCACGCATCATCTCNATAATTACCACAATTGGCCATAGGGTCCACATCATCCACCTGAGAAAATGATATGTCGGAACCGTTAGCTGCCTCCAGTAAAGGGCGCCAATCGTCTTCGGCAGTATCTCGCTTAGCAATAGTATGGCAATCGTCAGCACAGCTGCAGATCCTGCCACCACGTATTGCCCCTCGAAATTGTTCTCAACTTCCGANCCGACACCTAGTGCCCCAACAGTGTGCGCTATTGTGTTTAGTGTTAGAATGGCAGTAAGGGGCCTTTCAGGGTCTTCTTTCCAACTTGACCATGTCGTGCTCACTTTCTTGTGAGTGTCCTTCAACGCAACGATATGGCCATGCGAAGTCGACAGTAANACAGCCTCCAGGATACTGCAAAGAAATGATGCACCTAACGCCAGTACGGCGTATGCTATCATCAGGGTGTAGTCAGTCAATTCTGATGCCTCTTGGAGATTCTGAGGCCATCGAGAAACGTCCAGTTATGTTTTCCACAGCGTTTGGCTCCGNNCTTCTCCGGGCGAACATGACATAAATATCTAACTTGGCGGGGTAATGGGAAGATAGCATGGAGTACGTAGCGATTTTCATGGCATGGCCGTATGCAAACGGCCCACTCCATCTAGGACACGTGGCAGGAAACTGTCTTCCCGCCGACATACAGTATAGGTACGAGCGCGCAAGGGGGAGGCGAGTCCTCATGTGCAGCGGTTCAGATGAGCATGGCACTCCAATTACCATTACCGCCGAGGAAATGGGAGTCAGTCCGCAAGAGGTCGTGGACAAATATCACGAAATAAACAAGAAGGCACTCGCAGATTTGGGGTGCTCTTGGGTTGACCCCATTGATCCAAGAGGCCCGCAATATGGCGGGGCCCTGTACAACAGGACCTCCGACGAAATGCACAAGGAGATCGTANGAGAAGTTTTCACCAAGCTGATGGATTCGGGATTCCTCGAGAAAATGACNATGCAGCAATACTGCTCAGTTGACCAGGATGGCGAGGTCAGGTTTCTCCCAGACAGGTATGTGGAGGGGGAGTGCCCCGAGTGCTCTGAAGACGGTGCGCGGGGTGACCAGTGCGACTCTTGCGGTGCAACGTACGAGGCCCATGAGCTTGTAAATCCTAGATCCAAACTAGACGGAGACTCAGAAATAGAGGTCAGGGACACCGATCACTTCTTTCTGCGGCTGAACGACTTCCAGNAATCCCTAGAGTTGCACGCCAGTGAGAGGCAAACTGTTTGGAAGCCCAATGTGAGGGCGATGTCGAAGAATTGGCTCGACATGGGATTGCGTCCCCGTGCAGTTACCAGGGACATAGAATGGGGAATCACCATCCCACTTGAAGGTGAGGAATGGGACTCCAAGAGGGTCTATGTTTGGTTCGAGGCAGTACAGGGGTACTACTCCTGCGCACGTATATGGGCATCGAGAAATGCCTGCACCGCCGGCCATCCTGAAGGCGAAGACGCTTGGAAGAACTGGTGGAATGTATCTGCTGACGGTGAATCACCAAAGCACATCTACTTCATGGGCAAGGACAACATTCCCTTCCATACNATAATCTGGCCTGCGATAATCATGGGATTGAACGCTTCCAAGCCCTCCGAAGTTTCACATTTGCCTCGNCCGGGNGATCTAGTGCTCGAGTACAANGTNTCCGCCAACGAGTACCTGATGCTTCAGGGAGGTCAGTTCAGCAAGAGCAGGAGGCATGCAGTGTGGCTTCCATCCTACCTTGAGCAGTATGATGCCGACTCGCTAAGGTACTACCTTTCGATCAACATGCCAGAGACCCATGACACGGACTTCCGATGGGACGAATACGTGGATAGGGTGAACAACGAATTGATAGGGACTTACGGGAATTTCGTTCATAGGGTGATGACGCTCTCTCACAGGTTGGACTCCGAAGACGGAAACCCACTTTCGAACTATGACGATTTCTCCGATCACGGTGAGATCATCCAGGAGGTTGAGGATCAGATTGCTAGCGCGATCGCTTCAATGGAGAAGCAGAGGTTCAAAGAGGCTCTGCGGAGCATCATGGGAATAGCTCAGATTGGCAACTCACTTCTCCAGGAAGCAGCCCCTTGGAAGTACATAAACGACGACGAGTCAGATGAAAGGAGATCATCCATGTCCTCTCTAGCACTTTCATGGAGGATTTGCTCATGCCTAGCTGTCTGCATGAGGCCNTTCATACCTTTCTCATCTGACAGGCTATGGGGAATGCTTGGAAACGAGGCTGACATAGACAATGTCCTATGGGAGGATTCTATGGATATGGAAACGAGCCTCTTCTGGAACCNCGAAAANCCCGAACCACTGTTCTCCAGACTNGATTTAGAGGAGATTCTCGAGCGAGAGAACTCACTCGCGGACAGTAAGGACAATGACGAGTCACCCGNTCCGGATGCCGGGGGCGGTTACATCGACTTCGAGGATTTCATGAAAGTGGAGATGCGAACAGGGAGGATCGTTTCAGTAGATGACCACCCCAATGCGGACAAACTCTTCGTTATCACAATCGACGAAGGCTCTGACTCAACTAGAACTGTCTGTGCAGGACTTAAGGGGCATTACGAGCCATCTGAATTGGAGGGTCTGAACGTAGTATTCGTAGCCAATCTGGAGCCTAGGAAACTTAGAGGGGTAATGTCCGAGGGAATGATCCTTGCTGCCGACGACGGTGAAGGGGGAGTCAAGGTTCTAACTACAGAGGGCGATATCCTATCGGGTTCGAGGGTGAGGTAGAATTACCAGGAATTAGGGCAATCAACCCCTTGTCCATACAGAGTATGTAGACGCGAACTCGTTGTCCGAATCAGGCTCCACGGTCTCGATTTCATCCCGGCTCCACCCTGTCCGATCCCACTCTGGGAAAAATACGTCACCACTCCCATTCGTGTGGACCTCGGTGACATGAATCTCATCCACTCTGTCCATGAACATCTCGTATATCTGGGCCCCACCAATCACCCAGCACTCGTCACTTCCCTCTGCGAAGGCGATTTCAATCGCCCTTCCTACGTAGAGGGCGGTTATCGCACCCTCTTCGCTCCAATCGGTATCCCTGGACATCACAATGTTAGATCTCTCCGGTAGTGGCCTGAAGGTTTCTGGAAGGGAATCCCAAGTACGCCTCCCCATAATGACCGAGTTGAATCCGTCGGACTCGGTCAGCCTCTTGAATCGCGCCATGTCGCTAGCGAGCCTCCATGGTAGGCCATTTCCCCTGCCTATGCAGCCGTCCTCGTCCATGGCTACGATCATTGCCATCTTCATATTATCACTATACCGAGATCGGAGCCGAAATATGAGGGTGATGATTGTAGTCGCATATCTCAATGTCATCCATTTTGAAATCGTCAATCGTCCTTACTGACGGATTCAAACGAAGAGTGGGCAAATCAAGGGGTTCTCTGGATATCTGCAACTTTGCCTGTTCAATGTGGTTTAGGTATAGGTGGCAGTCTCCACCTGTCCAAATGAAGTCCCCGGGCTCGAGGCCACAAACCTGAGCCATCATGCAGGTGAGGAGGCTGTATGACGAGATGTTGAATGGCACCCCAAGAAAGGCATCAGCACTCCTCTGGTATAGCTGACATGACAGCCTCCCCTCGTTGACGTAGAATTGGAAAAATGCATGGCAGGGCATTAGGGCCATTTCGTCCAATTCCGCAACGTTCCATGCAGAGACTATAATTCTCCGACTCGATGGATTGTTGTTGATCATATCTATGGCATTCTCAATCTGATCGATGACTCGGCCATCATCAGCAGCCCACTTTCGCCACTGCTTACCATATACCGGACCGAGGTCACCATTCTCATCAGCCCACTCATTCCAAATCCTGACATTATTTTCCTGCAGGTAGCTCACGTTCGTGTCCCCGGAAAGAAACCATAGGAGTTCATGTATCACACTAGGCCAGTGAACCTTCTTGGTCGTGACAGCCGGAAATCCCTCCGAAATATCAAACCTCATTTGGTGGCCAAAAATCGATATCGTCCCAGTCCCTGTCCTATCGTGCTTTTCGACACCCTCGTCCAGAATCCTTTCCAGAAAGCCAAGGTACTCGCGCATTGCCTGCTGACGTCGTGATGGATAGCCCATCAAGATTCTCTCTATGGGGCACCCCTCGAGCGGAGTGTCTCAATGAGTTGGTCAGTGAATTTCCTGTACAAATCCCTCAAAATATTGTCTCTGGAATCCTTCTCCATTCCCAAAACAGATTGAATATCATCCAACTCTAGATTTCCCCCCTCCTTTGAACGAACCCATTCATTGAATGTAATGGGGTCNTCAACTAAAACGTTGATTTTTTTCCAAAACCTCGGAAATTTTGATCCTGGTGGCATAAANTCCCTAGCGCCGACATCTAAAATCACCGGTACAACTGGCACGTCAGGAAATCTGGCCGCCAATCTGGCCACTCCAGTCTTACCATCTTGGAGGAACGGTGCAGATGTCCTTCGGGATCTTGTTCCCTCAGGGAATATGCCCAGGCACCCCCCATGTTGGAGCACATCAACTGCTCTTGCCAGGGCGTCCTTTCCACCGGTCTCCCTGAATGTCTCTATCTGGCCAGTACTAATCATTACGAAACGATTCGGCTGTTTCTCAAAATGGCCTTCCTTGGCTAGGAAGTGTATCGGTCTCTGAGCAGCCATGATTTTTATGAAAGGGTCGAGGTTTGAGAGGTGATTTCCTGCGAATATAGCGGCTCCACTCCTTGGGACCTTAGCTAGACCGCGGATGTGGACGTTTGTGATGCTCCTTAGGAGNGATGGGACAAATTTTTCCAGGAATCGATAGATTAGTGGAGTTTCGAAACCCTCGCCGGTCCCCTCCAGGCCCACGTTTTCCGCCAATCTTGTCATTACAATATCAGAACGTTCCACAGTCCTGCGCTAGGTAGCATCGGTTTCATGTTTTCCAGTTGAAAAATGTTGAATATTCGGTGCCATGGCCATAATCATGGCTGCCAGGGAAATCGCGTTTACGCTGGTAGCACTCATTTCTCTTCCAATGTTTGCACCGACGGCTATTGGGGAGTGGGAGTCCGATAGCTGGATTTCAAACATTATCGGGCCAGAGAGGCTGAACCATGGTGACGAGTTCGGATGCCACGGTTACGAAGGGGTGAACACAATCGAAGAGAATTGGGTCATCCAGGGATGTAGTGACTACGTCAGTGAAAATACAGATGCATCCAGGTGGGGGGATTTGCCGATATCGTTTGGAATCGAGGGGGAATTCCTAGACCAAAATACTGCCAACTCCCTTGTCGATGCGGGATTCGAGATTGCCGGAGACAGAATTTCTACTGAAAACGAGCTTATCACCCTAATGCACAGAAACGGCGCCAGTCTAGAGAAGGGTGCGACAGACAGGGAACTGCTGGAGTCCGCTGAGGAGGACACACTAGTCAGCATTTTCTGGAGAGCTAGGATCGACGATCTAAGAGTCAGAGAGGACAAGGAACTAATNTCGTGGCTAGAGGGGCAGGATGTTTGGCTAACTACATGGGGGGAGTGGCATCACCATGGAATCTCATCCCAAGAGGCCAGCGAGTCAACTATCGTGGATGGAAATGAAATCAGAGTTACATTGACTGAATCAGAGTCTTGGAACGTCCCGGGTTCTGTGTTTCTTAGTTTCAGCAACGATGTCATCGACGTCACCGACCCTGCCGGGATTTCTCTGGGGGAATACTCAGAATCCCAGAGGAACCTGACTGAAGGATGGCGGGGGACCGAAGGGGGCATCATACTCACACTATCAAGAGGCTCTACAGCAATCGTGACTCTNGATGGGAATCCCGAATCAGTTTCCTCATCGCCAATGGCTACTTTCAACGGATTGCATCACTCTGTAACTATCGTGGGCCACCACACTACAAACCTGTTCCAATGGTCATCGGACTTCCAGAAATCTGAACTAAGATTCACTTGGCTGTTGGAGAGGCCGAAATCAGAGGATGTTGGCCTTGCCCTTCCGGCACTTGCTTTAGCTGTGCTAGTTGCCGTTCCTGTCTCTGTATACTTCGTACTTAGGGCAGATTCCGATGGTTCGCATCAGACTAGTGAATAATTGGGCCTTCAATCTCGACACCTTCTTTCTCCAGCATTGCGACAATTCTGGCAATCACATCCGATGGCAGGGACTCGGGGGCATGGACACCGGGTGGTAGCATAGATGGGTCATTTAGCCATTCAATGATGGAGCAGTAGGTCACAAGACCGGTACACCTTGCCATCGAGTGCCCATCATCACCACCGTGATCTTGCACTATCCATGACATGCTCCTACTATCGTGAGCCTCGGCAAATACCTCCATCCATGTGAATTCGGGCATCTTTGGATCGTATCTCCATCCTCTTTCCAATTCTTCCTCATCAATCCCGCCTCTTTCGCAATAGTCGATGAACATCTGTATGTGCCCCGGCCATCTAACTGTGTATTCTGACATCTGTTCAGCAGGAATTGAGCTCAGCAGGCTCCTGAGTCCATCGGTCAAGAATGCTTCCATTTCTCCCTTTTCCGGTACCTCGATTATGTGCCTCTCTGAAAGTGCAGGGAGGGAAACTTCGACTGAATCCCTAATCACCCTTGCTGGACGGGTGTATTCTGCAATTACGTCAATCGGTGAGAAGGGTGCCATGTAGTTCCATCCTCCAGTTGGAACAGTTGGATTGCCCCCAACTCTAACTTCCGCATTCAAGAGAGGCCCCATCTCGTTAAACGCCTCAGCTAGGAGCATGTTTGACAATCCGGGCGCAATTCCAACATCCCAAAGTATCGATGCACCATAGTTCCTAGCCTTCTGGTCATTCCTATCGGGCGTGAACTCGCTGAAACTCAGATCTATAGTCTTCAGAGATTTCTCAGCTAGCGAGGCAGTGCTCGCGTGTCCGATTGAACCGGGCAGCATGTTTACCACAAGGTCGATTTCACATCCACCATTCCGTGAAAAATCCTCCATTCGATCAACCGGCTCGTCATTGGGCCCAAGGTGATGAACGACAATTCCCGGAAAACCGGCAACTCGGTGGGGCTGAGGATCATATGCGTGAACCTCGTGGCCCGCTTCAGCAAGCTTCTTTGCAACATATGACCCAACCAATCCAACTCCGAAGCAGTGTATCACGGCCATGAAGGGGCATTGGTGCCATTGCTATTTGTGTAGCGGTTCGGCAATATAGCCCAATATTCATGCGATGCCTTGATTGGGTGGTTGTCTGGGCGATTGACATGGCAAATGGTAGCCGCATAGACCCGTGGTCTTCAGACCAATCTACCGACTATGGCCGGATNATCGAGCAGTTCGGTCTCGGTACAGTGGATCCAAATGAGATTCCTAACCCAGGAATGCTTCACAGGCGTGGCATTGTGTTCGCCCACAGGGATCTTGACGTCGTCGTCGGNTGCATGAATAGCTCAGAGCCATTTGGGGTTCTAACCGGCCTGATGCCTAGCGGTCGAATGCACCTAGGTCACAGNATGGTTATTGAGCAGGTTAAGTGGTTTCAGCAGCAGGGAGCCGACATCACGGTAACCGTTGCAGACCTAGAGGCACTTGCCACTAGAGGGACCTCACTGAGCAAGGGCAGGGAGACTGCAATCAAAGAGTACGTACACAACTATGCCGCAATGGGACTCAGGCCGGAGTCGACTAATGTGTATTTCCAGAGCTCAAGGCCTGCCGTTCAGAGACTTGCCTTCTCTTTAGGTCGAAGGACGAATCTTTCCGAGTTCGAAGCCATTTACGGATTTGCGGGGGACACTAATCTGGCCCATGTGCAAGCCCCTCTTGTCCAGGTGGGGGACATCATCCACCCCCAGATGGATGAATTCGGGGGGCTAAGGCCAATTGTCGTACCCGTTGGTGTGGATCAGGACCCCCACCTCCGTCTAACCAGAGACATTGCCCAGAAGACAAATTGGTTCAACGTAAAGTCTAGAAAATCAGGAGGACTGACTGTAGCCCTATCAGTACAGGATGAGAACTCTCTGGCCTTTGGCGTAAATCCNAACGGCCGCGTAGACAGGGAAACCAGAGACTCAGTCTTTAGCAGGATGGAGGAAAGCATTCGCGATCTCGGTTTCTCAGACATCCTTAGCAATCCGAAGCATGGAACCATGGAAGTTCCCGCTGCCACNCAGTCAGACAGGTCCAAAATAAGAATGTCAATGCTGAGATTAGAGAGGGAGATGGGCGGGATGGGACTGATGCCCCCATGCTCCACATACCACCGATTCGCAGTTGGAATGAACGGCGACAAGATGTCATCATCGAAGCCCGAGACTACGATATTCATGGATGATGATGTGGATGAGATGACGAAGAAGGTGAATCGAGCCCTAAGCGGAGGCCAGCCGACAGTCGAGGAGCACCGCCGACTCGGTGGTGATACTTCCAAGGACGTAGCTTTCCAGTACCTACAATTCTTCTTTGAAGAAGACGACGCAGCTCTAGAGGATGTTCGACGTGACTATGAGAGCGGACGCTTGCTTGCNGGGGAAGTAAAGCAGTTGTGCATAGACGGGGCCTCTGAATGGCTCAAAGACCTCAAGGAGAAAAGGCAGCAGTGGGAAGGCCAATTGGATGACTTCCTAGCCCCCGATGCTAACTAGGCAGGTCAGAAATCGGGATGTCTACCCCCGTGGGGAGTTCCTGCAACTCTTTTTCATCAAGATTCCTCTGGTTCGCTTGGTCNTGGATAATCTGGCTTCTCCCCNTCGGATCCAACAACTCCACAGTTACAACCTCGTTTCCTGATTTTACCCTAGATAGCCTCTCGAGTAATTGAATAGCATCACCGCTTTCCTTCGAAGGCCCCTCAAGCGAACCCCTGACGATAGTTCCTATGGCATCTTCAAACCTATTGATCAGTCCCTCTACGTTGGTAACGAAACCACTGGANGAACCCCCGGGAATNACCTCGAGGTCGAGCTCGGGCAATCTTACGGTGCAAGATGAAGATCTTACAACCCTNGCNTCCATCTTCTGTGGAGAGTCCAGAANCAGNGAGCAGTACCCCGGCAACTCGCCATCAGACGGGATGAAGTCCGTATGCTTCCAACCGCAGTTGTCGCAACANAATGTAATCTGTGTGAACTCTCCGAAATATGGAATTTCGGAGCTCGAAGAGAGCATCGTAATCCCATCACTGGAGCACTGAAGGCAGGAAATGCCGATCTCACTTTCCATGTTCGACCTCAATGGACCCTTGCACTATCGAATGATGGNGGTAGAAGAAGCAGCCTGGAACTACCGAGCCTGACGACTTGACCGCAAATGTCCCCCTCAACGAACTCTTGTATATTGGAAACTGCCAATTGAAGCTCCATATCCCTGCCTAGTAGGCCCGTCATCTCCACAATCACAATGTCCCCATCAGAAACCCAATTCATCAGTTCCCCGGCTCCGCTGATGTCCTCGAGTACGGCCCTCCTGACAATTGCATCATTCTGTCCACGTGGGACTGGGGCATCTGGATACTGGATTCCAAGATCGTGATAGTTTTCCCCCGCATCGATATTTCCGGATATTGGACCAGATACGCTAGGCATTTCAACCCACTTTGGACCCGAGTCACCGGATTTCATGGTAAGCCACCCATCTAGTGACGTTGATAACATCTGCCATCTGAAAAACGCCCCAGACAACCATTGTTAGGGTAATGCAAACCCTCTGCCCCGTCGCATTCATAAGGGTTGGATTTTGAGTGTATATCACTCGGCGACTCCGCCGGTGATTAACATGGACGCTAGCACTGACGTAATCAAGACAGGAACGAGCACNGTAGGCATCACGTTCGACGGTGGTGTTGTTGTCGGTGCTGACCACAGGGCCACCATGGGCCATTTCATTGCGAACAAGTCAGTCCAGAAGCTATTCCGCATTTCTGACAACGTCGCCCTCACAACAGCCGGGCTAGTCGGACACGCACAATCCCTTTCACGAATGCTGGCAGCAGAACTGAGGCTTTTCGAGCTNAAGAGGGACCAGCATATGACTGTCAAGGGTGCCGCCACTCTCACAGCTAACATACTGTCCGGAAGGCCCCATTACGTCCAACTTCTTATCGTAGGAGTCGACTCTTCCGGCCCCAGCGTATACAGCATAGACTCAGCTGGGGGATCAATCCCAGACGTATACTGCGCTACTGGCTCTGGAAGNCCCTTCATGTATGGAGTCCTGGAGGACCAGTACAGGGACGGTATGAACAGGGATGAGGCACTAGCATTGGCCGCAAAGTCCCTTCTCGCCTCTGCCCAGAGGGACGCTGCAAGCGGCAATGGCATGGATCTTGCCGTAATTACCGCTGACTCCGGCTTCCAGCAGTTATCTGAAGACGAAGTGGCTGCCCTGCTTAACAGCCTTTGAACAAATTCCCGGCTTAGTGCCAATCGGCTCTAGATGCGGGAGCGTGAGAAATATGAGATTGACACTACCTGAGATGAAGAAGAAGATAGCATCCCTCGTACCTGATGGTATAGAGTATGANGTAGAACTGGAGGCAGGCTCAATTGCAATCATTACCAAGCAACCGAGGGACTTCTCGGGTAGCGGGGATAGTCTCACCGTCAGAATCGCCAAGGCAATTAAACGCAGAATAGTCATTCGCCCCAACCAAGAGCTATTATCAAGCGAATCAGAGGTCCATGACGCAGTAAATCGGCTTATTCCGCCCGAAGCAGAGGTCAGGAACGTCTGGCTCGATCCAGCCCTTTCGGAGGTTATCCTGGAGTGTGACGATCCTGCCTCAGCGGTTGGGCCAAAGGGAAGCAATGTAACTGCACTNCGAGATGAAATAGGTTGGCTAGTCAANGTGGAAAGAGCGCCAGCCAGGGAGAGCAGGACCCAGCATGACATCAGGAGGTACAGGAAGGAAATGGCCGATGAACGGCGCTCGCTCCTTAGAAAATTCGGGACGAGAATCTACCGTCAGAAGAGACCAGGTGAGCCATGGGCTAGAATAACCGCCCTAGGGTCATACAGGGAGGTCGGTCGCGCGATGCACCTGGTAACGACAAACGAGTCAAAGGTTCTCGTTGACGTTGGCGCCAATCCCACAAACAACCCCAATGAGACCCAGCCATTCTTCGCTGCACCTGAAATGCTCCCCCTCGACAATCTCGACGCTGTCGTAATCACACACGCCCATGTTGATCACATTGGAATGCTCCCCGTACTCTTCAGATACGGGTACAAGGGTCCCGTCTATTGCACCCCTCCCACCAGGGATCTCATGACGCTCCTCCAGATTGACTACATCAAGGTCTCACAAGCAGAAGGCCGCGATCCACCATACTCAAAGGCCGATATCCAAGAGTGCATTAAGCATGTAGTCGACGTGAATTGGGGNGATAAGACCGATATCGCTCCAGATGTCAAAATGACGATGGAGAACGCCGGACACATCCTAGGCTCATCTAGTGTATANCTTCAGATTGGCGAGGGCAAGACCGAGCACAAGTTATTGTTCTCTGGCGACATCAAATACGAGAAGTCATGGCTATTCGANGCTGCAACAGTGCGATTCCCCAAGGTTGACACACTGGTTATCGAGTCCACATACGGGGGCCCACAGAGCATCCAGCCTACCAGGCAACAGGCCAGCCAGGAGCTCCAGGACCTAGTTGCTGACACACTCAATCGAAAGGGGAAACTGTTCTGCCCCGTTTTCGCTGTGGGTAGGTCCCAAGAAGTGATGCTTGCGATTGACGAGCTTTTCAAGTCTGAGCGAGTTCCCCCAGTGACGGTTTGGCTCGACGGGATGATTAGCGAAGCAAGCGCCATTCACTCGAGCCACCCGAATTTCCTGAATAGGGAGCTTAAGAAGAGGATGCTAAAGGGCGGAGAAGAGAATCCCTTCAACTCGCCATGGTTCAAGCAGGTCGACTCTAGGGAGTTGCGCGAGTCAATCTTGCTCGACCCNAACCCCTGTATTGTTTTGGCGACGAGCGGGATGATGACTGGGGGCCCGATCATTGAGTATCTGAAGCACTGGGCACCGGAGCCCGGCAACACCCTCTGCTTCGTTGGCTACCAGGCCTCGGGCACACTTGGTCGGCGGCTGCAGGAAGGGCACTCGCACGTCCCGCTGATGGACCGCGGCCAGACACTGATGCTGGATGTGAATTGCAACATGGTGATCATCGATGGCTTCAGCGGCCACTCGGACAGGAATCAACTGATGGATTACGTCACAGCACTGAACCCGACACCACGTAAGATCATCTGCCATCATGGAGACCCGCAGACCTGCAATGCATTCAGGATGGGGCTGCGAGAGAAGTTCAAGGTCCAGACATACGCCCCTGCAAACCTGGAAACGCTACGTCTGCGTTAGTCAAAGCACGGGAACGTCGAATCCCGACTCCTCAGGATCGCCAACCTCGTTCCCATCCCATTCACTGCCCTCATCGTCCCAATCCTCGGATGAGCCTACGGGATTACTAGTCNTGGATGTCCTACTCAGCGAAACTGCAACNAGGATAGTCAGGGGGACNGCTAGGAGCAGACCCCATACCTCACTGGTTATTGCCCCCTGGTAGAAAATCAGAGTCCCTGAGACTATGACGATTGCAAATAGGATAGCTATAGCCAAACCGGTCCTCGGTTCGAGCACCCCCCTTCCATCGGACATAATATGCNCTTCACGAGGGACAATGAAATCAAATGTTTCCAATCCCGACAAAGTCATGAACCATCAATACGAGCCTTTTGCATGGGCCGATGGTCATTGAACAGATGCGAGTGCGGTCACAGCTACGGGACAATGGGCGGTTCCGATAGTCGATGCCTCAGATGCGGCTCGACCAAGTCTAGGGAAGTCAGGATTTTCGATGACCCCCAGTCACTTTCCGAAGCCGTCGCTGCCTCAAACATGCCCAAGGAGATAGCCGATGAGTTGGAGAAGCGCATATCCTCGTACAACCTAAGACTCCAGAAACCTCACTCAGCAGAATCNCACTCCTCGCAGCACGTTGCTGCGATGATGGATGCCACGGGGGANGATGGACAGTTGACCCTCAGTTCTCTGTCAAGATCATTGGAGAGGATGGATATCCATGGCACTACAGCAGAGAAACTGATTGGCCAGGCAGAGTTCGAGGGCAGGCTCATCCGAGAGGGCCAGGATACGTGGAGTTGGCTCCAGCAAAGTTCATGATTGCAACTTCGGCCCCATGGATGGGGCCTGTGGGTTAGTCTGGTCTATGCTTGTTGCTTTGGGAGCAATAGACCCTGGTTCGAATCCAGGCAGGCCCACCACTCATCGAACCAACCGTTCAAGGATGACACCCGCTAGCACATCTATGGAAATCATTCCCCCATCGCTGCCCCCCCGTTCCGATGGGGATACCGATTGGGAGCCTGGCCTTCGTGAGGCAATCGTGGTCATTGGCCTNCTGGCCGNGTACTGGTCGGGCTGGTTTAACGGGTTGTGGCCATTCTGAAGGATGATCCCCCTGAGCCAATCAGCATCAACAGCGGCTTTGTCAAATCAGAGGGCAAGGAATGGTCCCAGTTGCAAGGATCTGGGTCTGATGGCGATTCCCGTGACCCCAATGACGCACCCGCCTCATACGACGCCCGCGAGGGCCCGAATTTAGTCCGTCTTTTCTTCACTCTCCTGCTAAGCTCCTTGGTCACCTCAGGGCTCATCATACTNGTCATCATACTCGTAATTTCGTTTATTGGCTTCATTTTTATCAACTTCTGGACTGGCACAGAGTTCACCCTGTCGGACGTGGTCTCCTTTGCATTCAGTGACCTGCTGGGCGGNTGGGCCTTCGACTGGATCGTTCTACCTTGTCTGGTTTTTTTCATGCTGCCATACCTGATAATTTCGGTGTACTGGAAGGTGCAGGGGCAAGAGAGCAATTTGGACTAGTCATCATCGCTGGTCCACCAGTTACTGGGCTTCTCCTCTGCCCAGTTATCGTCGTTATGGGANGAGATGAACTGCTCCATCTCACTGACTGAGATGTAACCATCGCCGTCCTCGTCATACCTGTCGAACATCTCCCTCACCTCGGCGTATTCGGATTTGCTCATTTCCCCCATGTGCTCCAATANCTCGTCGAACGACAGCNTGCCATCGCCGTCCTTGTCCATGGAGCGCATGGCCATCCTCGCCACTGGTGATAGCATGACCCTAGCCAGTGGGTCGAGGATGCTGCGACTGCCCTTCCCAGAGCGCGGGGTACGCAGAACCATCTCGTTGTCGTTGATGACCATCTTCCCGNATCCGGATAAATGCATCAAGCTCTGGCACAGCAGCATGATTAGGATCAGCCCGAGGGGGACGCCGCAGAGTAGTGGCATCAGAATTTGCCCTTCCAGGTACATCGCGTAGAACATTCCCTCAAAGACGGAAATCACGAACACGAACAAGCCCACGTTCTTAGCCAACTCGAGGGTGGACAAAATCTTGTCATTGGGGTGGAAGTTTATCTCCGTCATCGTGACCTCAACCCGATAGTTGCTAGGGACTGAGTGATTGCATATAACAGCACATAGGTTACCGATTAGCCATACTCTTCTCTGGTAGGATAATCTCCGAGGGGGATATTCTGTTCGCTTCAAATTTGTTTACATCGCTATCACTTGGAAATCCGACACATATCCCACAGAGAAGGGAGTAGTTCCTGCTGATCACAAACTCCTTTCNAACGGCATCTTCCCAAACTGCGACGGAACCTTGAGCGCAGGTNCCCAATCCATTCGAATGNGCTGAAAGCATTAGATTCTGCATGAAAAGGCCCGCATCAGAGGCCGCGAACTTGCCCAGACTTTTGTGGGTGAACAAGAACAATTCNACGGGCGCGCCGAAGAACTCGTAATTCCTTGCCCAGAAATCATCCCTGGCATCTTTGTCGCCCCTATCAATTCCCATATGGGTGAATAGCTCCTTCCCAATTCTTCTGGATCTTGGCAGTAAATCCTTGTGATACTTTTTGATTACTAACCAATTGCTAGTTGGCAACCCTTTACGGCGAATTAGGGCCTTGATTTTCCCAATAATGCCCTCTCCTTGNCCCGACTTGACTAACTCAAATCGACTTAGAAACTCCGCAGATAAACGGTCTCTGACCTCTCCCTTTGCTACTGCTACNACGAACGGGCGGGTGTTACTCCAACTTGGTGAAGTCAAACCGGCAGCGATAATTTCCTCGATTACCTCATCTGGAACTGGTGTTGGTAGAAAGTCACGGGTTGACCTTCGAGAAGCTGCGAAAGTCCCGAACTGTCCAGCATCGAACTGTTCCCCCATAATTTCACTAAATGGGGCTGATATTTCATATGTGGTTTTGCTACGTCTTCGGATAGTAGGGTGTAGATTTNGAATCTTGACGGCTCACAAAATAGTCAATGACTATATGCCATCTTACTGGATTTTGTATTGAGTGATACAATGGATGCGATCAAACAATACATGAAACCAAAATGGTGGCTGACGGGCGTAGGTGCAATATTTACGATCTTTATGCTGCTGACTTACGCTGAGATAATGAACGCTGCTGAAACTGGATGGGGCCCTGATTACACGGCTAACGACGCNTTCTACGAGAAGGCGTGGGCTGCTACCTACCTGATCATCGCAATAATCAGTATAGTTTCTGGCCAATTCGTTGAAGGGAGGCCTCAGGCAATACTTGCAATGACTATTGGTGCGGGAAATATCCTAAATTTCATCCTAGTGNTCATTGCAGCCGGTGATTTGGAGTATGNCTTCACCGACGACCCCGCAAATTGGGCACCACCCATGGTAATGGCGACTGGCCTCCTAGTATCGGGATTTCTGCACTTAGAGGACGACTAGGGCCATGGGAAAGCTGGAGTTTCTGNGAATTCCCAACTGGCTTGCATTCGCTGCGATCAGCGTCATTTTCCTGGCCATGGTTTACAGGGCTTACTTCTGACCTAGTCCAGCCTCTTGATGGCCTCGATGTCAAAGATGGATACCGCTCTCCTGAGGGCCTCCTCCTTGCTGAACCATCGCGCCTCCTCGATCTCGTCGTCCTTGGGCCTGATCTCAGACAGTGGGTACTCGCCATGGGACCTGTAAGTGAATGAAAGCCAGTTGATCCCCTCCTCGTTGAATATNGCGCACTGGACGATGGGCGAGTCGTCCCCATCCAGGGGNGNNCCCGACTCCCCCTTCGTNTCAGCGATCTCGATATCTATNCCCAGCTCCTCCAATGCCTCCCTTACTGCTGCCCCCCTTGGATGCTCGGAGTAGTCGACGAAGCCCCCTGGAAGCGTCCAGCAACCCGTGAAGAAGCCCCTGGAGACCTTGGCCATCAGGACCTCGCTCTGCGAGTTGAGGACGATCACCTTGCTCACTACCCTATGCAGGGTCCTGTACACCGACTCCCTGGCGACCGGGTCGACCGCGCTGTCGCTGATCACCGAGTCCTTCCAAGCCCACTCCTCCGGCCATGGTATGTNGGGTGTNCCATAGGTGATGACGTGCTCATCNCCNCCGAGTCTTATCCTGTTCACCCTCCTGACATCCCAGGTGATTCCCATCCCCGATGCTTCGCTGGGGTTTGGTAGTCTAAGCAGNGGGCCNCCGACGCACTCAGTACGACCNGTCACCGGCTTCATCGGGCCATNCCCATTCTGGTCAACTAGCAGCAGCTTGCCATCGTGCTCTAGGTGAACGTGCTCGATGGCCATGGCCCACCGAACGAGCGAGTCGCCATGAATCCAGCGTTAGTATCCCAGTATGGAGNTCAGCTGCTCCCTGTAGAATGCTCCAGAACCCTGCAGGCTCTCTAACTCCGAGTCCTCGAGCTCTAGCTCAATGATCCTCTCAACGCCGTCCTTCCCAAGAACCACGGGCACGCCGATGTAGATGTCATCCATTCCATATTGGCCTGTTAGGTATGCGCTGCATGGCAGCACTCTCTTCCTGTCGAAAAGTATGGACTCGGCCATTATCGCTGCAGCACTGCCTGGTGCGTAGAACGCGCTGCCCCGCTCGAGCAGCTTGACGATCTCGCCCCCGCCTCCTGCAGTCCTAGCGCAAATCGCTTCGATTTTGCCACTATCCAGCAATTGCGTAATCGGGATTCCATTGACGGTGGTGTACCTTGGAAGGGGGACCATTGTATCTCCATGTCCACCTAGCACCATTGCTTGAACGTCCTCGTTGCTGCATCCGACGGCCTCCGCGATGAAGTGCGTCATCCTTGCGCTGTCGAGTATGCCCGCCTGGCCAANGACCCTGCTCGCAGGGAAGCCGGTGATTTTCTGCATGTGGTAGGTCATCAGATCAAGCGGGTTCGTTACCATGACCACTACTGCATCTGGCGCGTGCTCCTTAATGCCGNTACCAACTTGAGAAATAATATCCGCGTTCTTTCCAATCAGGTCCTCTCTGGACATCCCCGGCTGCCTAGGGAATCCAGATGTGACTACGACCACGTCCGATCCAGAAATATCTNCATAGTCCTTTGTTCCAGAGACGAACCCATCATAGTTCAGTATCCTTCCGCCTTGGCTCATATCTAGGGCCTTGCCCTTTGCGAATCCCTCGTAAATGTCCAGAAGGACCACTTCACCGACCTTCCTTTCTGCAAGGACGAAGGCGCATGTGGCACCTACGTTTCCAGCTCCAATTACAGCAACCTTTCGTGCCCCATTAGCCATGTTTGCTCCCCTAGGCAATGGGTCTTAGCCTTTGGTGAATGATGTCCTCAATTGCTGGGACAAAGATATTGTCCGGTCATCACGCCCGAATACTATGTCAANTATTCGTGGAGCATTGGTTCCAATATTGCTCGTTGGCTTCGTTCCGACCCTTTCGATCCTTTTCAGCCTGAGATTTAGCGATGACGAAACGCTTTCCCAGGTCTTTTTCATTGTCTGTAAGGCATGGATTTTCCTACTCCCCACGTATTGGTTCTTGCGAGTTGAAGGTAACGAAATTTCCCGTTCTTTACCCACTCGNGAAGGAATACGAATGGGAGCCATAACTGGGATGGGAATGACAATGATCATTGTAGTAATGTGGGTATTTCTTGGCGAATCGATTGATTCAGACTCCATGATTAGCCAGTTGGAGGATACTGGATTGACCGATGTACGACTATACATTGCTGGAATGATATACTGGATATTCCTGAATAGCCTTCTCGAAGAATATGTTTTCAGGTGGTTCATCACGACCAAGGCAATGGAACTCCTAGGCTCCGATAAGGGCGCCATCATGCTTTCTGCCGTGTTATTCACTATACATCATGCCCTTGCATTNCACTTTTTTGGNTTCGAGCCTTGGCAAACCGTTGTTGCGAGCTTTGGGCTACTATCCGCTGCAGCCATATGGTCATGGCTCTACATNCGATACAGATCGATTTGGGTTTGCTGGCTCTCGCATGCGATATGCGATGTGGCAGTCTTTGCGATCGGGTATCAGTTAATATTCTCCTGATGTGACTATGAAACCACTCTGCCGACGGCTTCAATAACGTTCCTCAAGTCGCATAAATTACACTTGACGGTGGTCTGACATATGCGACTTGGAGTACTCAAAGAACCCAAAGGAGAGAATCGCGTTTCCATCGTACCATCATCAATAAAGAAACTAGCGAAACATGGATTCGAAGTCTTGGTAGAATCGGGAGCCGGGCAATTGGCTCATCATTCGGATAGAGAATACGAGGAGAATGGGGCCAAGGTATGTGATAGGAGCAACGTTTTGGAGTCAGATATCGTAATTTGCATTTCAATGCCCGATATCTCTGGCCTAACGGAAGGCCAGATTCTTTCCTGCGTCGCAGATCCATTTCGTAAACCAGAATCGGTCAGTAAGGCGATTGCCTCTGGCATCACCCTGCTAAGCATGGACATGATTCCTCGAAGGCTATCTCGAGCTCAGTCTATGGACGTAAATTCCAGTCAGGATAATCTAGCCGGATACAAGGCGGTACTTCTTGGGGCTGCCCATGTCCCCCGAGGGATTCCCATGATGACAACTAGCGCTGGCACCGTGCGTCCATCAAAATTCGTGATTATGGGTTCCGGGGTCGCCGGGCTTCAGGCAATTGCAACTGCCAAGAGGCTGGGCGCTGTCGTATTTGCTTCTGATGTACGTAGGTCTGCAGCCGAGCAGATTGAGTCAGTAGGCGGGCGCTTCATCGAAGTGGAAGGAATGGATGACTTTGAGGACGAGTCTGGGTATGCAAAGCCATTGACTCCTGAGTTCATTCAGAAGGTAAATGATACAGTCTGCGAGGTTGCTAGAGATGCCGATGTGATCATTACAACTGCTAGAATCTTTGGGAGGCCNGCTCCAATTACTGTTCCAGCTAGCGCCGTAGCCAATTTCAAAACTGGCTCGGTTGTTGTTGATATGAATGCCGACGTGGGTGGAAATTGTGAGTTGACACGTGCCGGTGAGGTATTCACCACTGATAACGGCGTAACAATTGTCGGGACGAAAAACCTCCCTGGAGAGCTATCAAATACGGCAAGTATGCTTTTCTCCAATAACATGACAAATTTCGTCTCAACTCTGGTAAAGGAAGGAAAATTAGTGATTGATATGGAGGATGACGTTTTGGTCGGAGCCCCCGAGGGGCATGACTTCTATGTCGAGGGAATGGGCGGTGTGTTGCTATGCTCGAATGGCTCAATACACCCCAAGCAATCTAGGCTATCGGGGGTCCTTTGATGTCGCTAACCCTCTCTGCACTTGTAGCTAGTATCACTGTCTTCGTACTGGCGATATTTCTTGGTTTCGAATTAATCAGCAAAGTACCACCAACACTGCACACGCCATTGATGTCAGGTGCTAATGCAATTTCTGGAATCACAATTGTNGGGGCTCTAATCCTCTCGAACACCGAGTTCAATGGCGGTGACCCGGGTCTTTCTGCATGGATAGCCTTCGTAGCGCTGATTATGGCCACAATCAACGTCGTTGGTGGCTTCATGGTAACAAACAGGATGCTCGAGATGATCGCTGGGAAGAAGAGGAAGTGATGCTGTGGTCGANTCGGTAGTGTGGGACATTGGTTACTTAGCATCAGCGGCACTGTTCATAATTGGAATAAAGCAACTCTCGAGCCCACGAACTGCACCACAGGGTAATCGATTAGGCGCATACGGGATGCTTCTCGCCGTATTGGTTACAATGGCCAAGATGTACACGGAAGAAATCATTGGCCTTGAGTTGATTGTCGGTGGCCTTGCTATTGGTGTTGCATTGGGTGCTTTGATGGCAACAAGGGTCGAAATGACCGGGATGCCAGAATTAGTTGCACTGTTCAATGGCTTTGGAGGAGGGGCATCTGCACTTGTGGGGCTATCGGAAGTTCTAGGCAGGCTCGATTCAGGGGATATCCCCCCCTCTGGAATTGAATTGTATGCCACATGGATTGCAATTGGCCTATCCGGTCTCGTCGGTTGGGTTACGCTAACGGGCAGCCTAATGGCAATGGGGAAACTAAAGGGAGGTTTCTACATCCCATTCACAAAGAAGGATGATCGTGGACGTAGTAAATGGGTTAACTTCCCGACATGGGGCCCTCCTTGGCTAAACGCCGTGAAGGCGTTGCTGCTAATCGCTTCACTGTATCTGATTTCAATGACAATCCAACATCCAGAAAACCACGATTACGTATATGCCTTGGCAGCAACATCGTGCCTGCTCGGTGTGCTATTCGTAATTCCTATTGGNGGTGCTGACATGCCGGTGGTCGTCAGCCTTCTGAACTCAATGTCAGGAATTGCTGCTGCATTCACGGGCTTCGTCATCCAGAATAATGTCCTGATCATTGCTGGCTCNATGGTTGGAGCAGCAGGNCTGATTCTTACATTCATAATGTGCAAGGCGATGAATCGCACCTTGGGGGCGGTATTGTTCATGTCATTCGGAGGTGGTGGAAGGGAGACGGTGACTCGTACTAAGGTAGGAAGTGATCCTGAGGAGGTAGCTATGGTATGCGACGGAATCAGCAAGTGTGTCATCATACCTGGATATGGGATGGCTGTCAGTCAGGCTCAGCATGCGGTGAAGGAGTTTGCAGACCTTATGGAGGCTNAGGGGGTTGCTGTGAGCTATGGCATACATCCAGTAGCAGGCCGTATGCCAGGTCACATGAATGTCTTATTGGCCGAGGCTAGTGTTCCCTANGAGCAACTAATCGAAATGGATGANATCAATTCAGAGATATCAGAATGCGACGTCGCATTGGTGATCGGGGCTAACGATACAGTGAACCCCGTTGCCAGGAGTGGCGAGGGGCCCTTGGGGGGGATGCCAATAATCGACGCAGATAAGGCACGTGTCGTTGTCATCATCAAGAGGAGCCTTTCAGTAGGGTATGCTGGTGTTGACAACGATTTGTTCTATGAAGATAAGACGATGATGCTATTTGGAGATGGGAAGAAAATGATGAATGAGTTAAATGCCGCCATCAAGGATTTGTGAGGCGAACTCCCCCCAATCGTTATGTGACACCTACAACCGAGTACCCACTGGTGATAATGTGCNAGTGAGCATTAGCAGGGCCATCGCATGTCTTGTAATCGCCGCTGCNATGGCTCTTCCTGCATTTGGCATGAGCGCNGGACCTTCAGCACTGAACTCCAATGATGACTTGACGGTGAAGTACGGGTGTAGCTGCCATAACAACGGGGCAGTATCGGACAGAGCCGTTGTCATGATTACTGGTGTTCCCCTATTGTACGAACCTTCTGAGCAGTATGTCCTAACAATCAATGTCGCCGACTCACTCACATTATCCGGAGGNGATGGGAACACCAGAGCTGGCTTCATGCTGTCATCTGACGGTATCGGCTCATTCACATGGGACGATGGACAGGATCTAAGGCAGGCTGATGGTAGGGAAGCAGACGTCTCTCATTCCGAACCCAGTAGTGATGGTAACTGGCAAGTAACTTGGACTGCTCCGGACAGCGATGTCGGGGCTGTACAATTCTGGTTAGCAGGCAACTCAGTAGACGGTGCAGGAATTCCGGACGACATGGACTATTGGAACCTGCTCTCATTCNCAATAAACGCACCGGGCTCCATTACNACAAATGAGAGCTCATCTACATTGGAGACACGTACCATTTCAGTCGGCACATATGACTCGCTTTTCCTTCTTGAAATAACAGAAGAGCAATTGGAACAAGAGAGGCAAGATGCCATTTCCAAGAGGGTTTTCTCCCAAGGCAACCTCTTCTATTGGACTAGCCTGGTTGCTTTGATAGTGGGTGCCGTTGTTCAGAGGGAGATTTTGGAGAGGAAATATGAGGATGGGCCAGAATACTTAGCCGCCGAACTAGCATACCCGCAAGGGGTCCGNCGGTCCTTCGTGGCTATTCTCTCATTCTACCTAGCCGTCTCATGGGCTGCATCGGATAGNCCAATGTATTTCCAGGCAGTGGACTTCGCGAAGTTCGCAACCGGAACTGCATTCTTCATCGGTGCATGGGCGACATACGGCGTATACAGGACCATCTATGCCAGTCGTCAGGAGCCTAAGGTCCAGGATATCTTGTAGATGTCATCGAATATCGGGATATCTACGCCGATGCCTATTGAAGATCACTTATCTGACCTCCACAAGGTACTGAGTAGAACTGCAATNGGTGTTTGCTTGGCCTGTATTNTTTGGTCCTATGCCGCACCCTCGCTTATTTCTGANTGGCTGGGCATACTGCCATTGCATGATGGNAATTCGAGCGATGTNTATTCNGTATACGGCCCATTTGAATGGATNGAGACAAGATGGGCACTAATCCTTCTTTCATCGGCAATTTCCATGATGCCTCTTGGNTCAATTATGATTTACAGGTTTTCAAGAGTTGGCTTGTATCCCCGTGAGAGAAAGTGGATAGTCTCAGTGCTGATATTTGCAACTGTGATAGTGCCATTGACAGTTATTGCCGTATGGGCTATTGGAATCCCTTTGCTCATCGAATTTGCTCACGCAACAATGGATATTGATGGAATCGAAGTCAGATACGATGCAGCATCAATATTCTCTCTCGCAATGGGCATCTCTTGGATACTCATTGTCTGGTCTTTGACATTAATCACCCTGAGCCTTACTAGGCTTTTCGGCCTAGTGGATTCCGGGGGAACTAGGATGAGGATGAGGATGCTGGCTATTTCCTTTGGAATTCTTGTGCTAACACTGCCGATAGAATTCGACGGTCTCCGGATATTGTCTGCCNTAGCAGTAGTAATTTCTGCNGATCTAATCTCTCGTTCTGCTCCTGCTCGAATTGCAGGGAATTCAAATTAGCATATTCATTCATCATGTGTGCATTGGTTTGAAAGGTGCCAGAGCCAGCGAATATTTGTGAATAGAGCTAGCGCTTTGGCTTTGTGCTTCCTCATGGTATCCGCTCTTTTTGTGAATGTCTTCTCCNGAACGATAAACGAAACATTCGAGGCCCCGACAAATAACACCGGCGATTCCGACAATCTCGTCGGTTTGCAGTCTGTAGAGAATTGGCCCGTATTGCGTGTATCATTTCCAGGAAAGGAATTTCCGAATGAGGTGAACCAAGCATTCTTCGAAGGCGAGTATTCTGCCCAGAATTACATTGAGCAGATTAGCGGTGGCCGCTCATCACTCGATGTTACATTCATTGATGGAGTATGGGAATCGCCTTACCCGGAATCTCATTGGGGAACCGATTCGAACCAAGAACGTGATGTTGGCAGCGATTCTGGCGGTGCACGGCAACTCGCTGCTGATGCTATAACCTCGTTAATGAGCGATACCACGCTATCCAAGTGGGACTTGGATGGTGATATGCAAATCGATAGGATNCTAATCCTACATTCCGGGGAGGCTCAGGAATTGGGGGGGACTTCCACATCAATATGGAGCCACTTCTCTACATTTACTGAGCCACCCATAGTTAATGGGTACAAATTCGAGCATTACACGATGGCTTCAGTCAATGGAGGNATAGGGGTTGTCGTTCACGAGATGCTCCATCAGATGGGTGCTGTTGACTTGTATGACGTACATAGCGACTCGCCAACAAAGTCATGGCACGGCCTTGGAGATTGGGACGTAATGTCAAGCGGTAATTGGATTGACGACGGCAATACCCCCTCGCTTCCATCCACTACTACATTGGATCTGATCGGTGCCGTTAATCCGTACATGATTGATGAGCTCGACCCTAACAATCCAGGTTCTGGAATCCAGGGAGACATAGGCCAACACGATTTTTCAGAGGATTGGTCTCCTGGCGGNGGNCTGTCCGCTACATTCACATTGAAGCCGATATCCGATGGAGGCTCACCCCTCAGAATCTGGATTGCCCCAGGCGAATATCTCTGGATCACATTACGCGTCAGAGATGGATTCGACATCGGCATTCCTGGTGAAGGAATCATTGTTGAGCATCAAGACTGGAACAATGGTGACTTTGAAGGCAATATGGTGAATACTGACCCAAGCAAGGCCTGGGCCCGTATCGTTGAAGCAGATGGAGACGATGCTCTGTTACGGGCCAGAGACTACGGTAGTTCCGGCGACGCATTCAGAGATGGCGACTCATTCGGCTCAAGCGGCCATAGGATTTGGGACAATGCTGGGCGCTTGGTCGGCTTCTCTGTAAATGTGACAAATATGTCCGAGAGTAATGCTACTATTGAGTACCATTACCCGTATAGATCATTCATCCTAGAGACTCCTAGAAACCCGATCGTGATTCTTCCNGGTGAGGTGGAGTACATGACTGCTACTTTCTATGATGGGCCGTGCAACTTCACTATTGACTTNGATGACGCTGCGACTTCTAGTGAGTATTATGTCACGTCCAATGAAGGAAACGAATGGCCCGTACAAATTACATTCCCGATTACTCATGAAGAAATATCTCCAAATGGGGGGGTGTCTGGCAACATTGGGTGCGATGGTCAGGAACCACATCAAATCTCATTGAACTGGATTACGATAAAGCACAGAATATCAGAGGACCAGNTGTCATCTAGAATCAAGTGGGACTCAAGCTCCGATATCCTCCTGTATCCCAAATCTCTGGGAACTGGTGAAATGACATACTCTGCATCCATTACCGGGGCTGCAGATAGGATCGCAAATGTCCCGAGCCAGATTCGGTTCCAACCGGGCGAGCCTATTGAGGTACACATTGAGCCAGACGATCTATTGGAACCCGGAATGATTGCAAGAGGCGAGATTGTTCTGGTTTCTTCGAATAACATCGAGTATCGTATACCCATTGTTCTCCAAGCCGAAGGCCAGTATCCGATATTGGACCGCCTTTCTTGGCTATCCGTGCCTTCAAATGCAATTACTGTGATATTGGTGATGCTCGCTATTTCCTTTGCAACGGGAAATAGGGACCAGAGCTAGTGCCTGTGAGGATTGCTCCATCTGGAGTCCGATGGCGGCCTGCTGATCTCAAGGTACCTCCATCTGCCATTGAAGTGAATTGGGTACA
The DNA here is from genome assembly GCA_002725315.1 of Methanobacteriota archaeon. Classification (GTDB taxonomy): domain Archaea; phylum Thermoplasmatota; class Poseidoniia; order Poseidoniales; family Thalassarchaeaceae; genus UBA36. The sequence continues at coordinate 77,725 of PBOL01000024.1, forward strand.
ACCAATGCTTGTTTACTCCCGATGCTAGCCTAGAAGAAAGGCAGGCTTCTGCCCAGTTCTCAGGGCCCTCACTGAATGGGTCAACTATCAACCAAGGAGCATGACCTTCGCCAACATCTCCTTCATAGCATCTCCAGGTAGTCCCATACTTGAATCCAGATCTTGTGTTTAACCCCCTGTTCCAAAGGTCCAAAAGAATACTTGATGATACCGAAATTCTGGATTCTGCCTCGCCACCATTCCCCGAGCGAACTATGTTTTCTTCAATCGAGTCCAACTTCCTCCCATTGTGGAGGGGTATCCCGATTGCTTCACTAGGCCATCCATTGATTGATGAAACAAACGAGCCACCCCCGGACATTGGATTTCTGTGCATCGCCGAGATACGTTCAAAATCCGATCTACTAGGTGGTGCCAATTTGCCAATTGGGTCAGTTTCTTCAACTCGATATGTAACTACTGACTGCTCATCGTCAATGACAAGAATTTCCGCGATCCTTCCTTTTTCGCTTACTGAAACTGACCATTGTAGTAGTGATTCCAATTCACCACTACCGTCCCATTCAGACAGGAATTCGGAATTGTTCCGTATGGCCAATGAGTCCTTGGAGAAATACCAGATTATCTCCGCAACCGGCTCGTCATTTTTCGGATGTTTGTTCGATGGCCATCGGGCAGCCCATGAATTTGAATGTGGAATACCTAACGCATCCAGGTTTTTCTGCATAACAACCTTGTTTCCGGGCACCCTGAGTGCTTCTAGTACCGCAGACTCATGTAATAATGAGGGGTTTGCATCAGCCCTACCAGCTATCCACCTATCTCCAGGACTATCAATGCCCCTATGGTTGATGCAGAATATCAATTCCGCGTCATTCAGAACAAGCCTGCCATCACCTACCATTAATCCGATTGCGGATTTTTCCCATAGTCTGCTAGCCGCGGAGCCATCGAAAATCCATCCCCCCTCGTGCGCCTCCATGATGCTATTGGGAAATTAGTCTGATATAGACGGTATCCCCAAATATCATTCGTCACCACTGAATCGAGGTGCATATGTCCGACGACTCCACGGGTGCTCGAGCCGCCTCACTAAATCGTCTAAGGTCCTTGTTTACAAATATCGAAGGGACCAAGGTGACGCTGATAGGTGACACAATGCTGGATAGATTCCATCATGGATTCGCAAACAACCTCAACTCTACTGCACCCGTCCCAGTGCTAAAGGTGACGAGAACCGAAGAAAGCCCGGGGGCATCGGCTCATATTGCAATAGGGCTCACTTCATTCGGAATGAATGTCGCGTTCCACACCTCTGTTGGCGACGACGAGGAAGGGAAATCAGTAGTCTCCCAATTAGAAAATAGAGGAATCGAAACATCCGGAGTCATTTCCGTTACTGAAAGACAAACCCTCACAAAAATTCGATTCTTCGGAAGTCGGGAGAGCCTACTTGACAGGGAGCAGATACTCTTGCAGGCAGATAGGGGTCCATCGACCGATCTCGAAGGAGCGATTTCCGATGATCTCACTAGTGCTGCACTTGCAAATCTCAAAGATAGTTGTGCATTGGTAATTTCAGACTACGATAAGGGTGTAGTCACACTCGAAGGAGCCCAATCATTGATCTCATCTGCACGAGAGTCGGGAATCCCCTGCATAGTAGATCCTAAATTGACAGGTTTAGACAAGAGCCGAGGCTCAACAGTGGTCATTTTCGAAAAGAGGGGCCTCTCACTGCTAACTAGACGTGCGAGCTCCAATAATCCCGACTCGACGGCAATGAGCCTAATCGAGGAATACGATTGGGACGGCATTCTGGTAATGGGAGGCATTGACGGCATGACCCTATACCAATCCGGAGGAGCAATTTCGCGATTCGACTGTATGGCACCCTCAGCAGAGCAACAAATAGGAATGCATGATGCAGCAGCAGCATCACTCGCCGCCGCTCTCGGAGCCGGTTTGGATCTGGTTGACGCTGCATTATTGGCATCAGCAGCATGCGATTGCGTTCTATCTGCAAATACTGGCGAGGAATACATAGACAAGGACGTCTTGGGGCTGTGGTTGGATGAGCTTTCTTGGCAGATGCAGATTTCTGAAAGGTAATCAAATTCCCATCGTATTCAATAAAGTTTGATTGGCTGGATGTACATGGGCCACCGTATTGCCGTCGTCACATTGACCTCGATATTTCTGTTATCGAACTTTGCAGTTGCTCAAGGTGAAAACGGGCAGCCCCAATCTGACAATCCGATAATCATTGAATTAGAATTTGTTGATGGATTTACCATCCCACAAGGCGAGGTTGAATTTGGCATTACTGGACGACTAGAAAATGAGTTAATGCCAGATGCAGTATGGTGGGAGGTTGAGTACCAACAATCCATTGGACCATATGGTAACCTATACCAAGGAATACGATCATCGGGCAGTTTACTGCCCTCACTTGTAGAACATGCCAGTAATTCTGAGAGACAGGCGTGGATTTTCGAAATATACGTGTACGACGAAAACTCAGAACCCTGCTCCTGCACATTGACCGTATTTGCTCAGGAGGGGAGCAATCCCCCAGTAAGCGCTACCCGTGCGTTCTTTATTGAGCGCGACACAGCACCTGATGATTTCCTGCTAACCCCGATAATCACGCTTCCCGATTCCATCGATTCTGGATGGAGCAGCCACAGCATCTCATTCACTGGAATTGCAATAGCATCGCCTGACCTCAGTCCTGAAATCGGAATATCAATATCGCCCTCATCTGAAATTCGTTGTGATTCCGATTACTCTTTCGTACTGGATAGGTACTACGAATCGTTTTCCGTTGAACAAAACATTGAGTGGATGGATACGCACAACGAAGTCGGACTATTCTCATTGAATATTGACTCAAATGAGTATGATGATGAATGGTACGACATCTATGTGTTTTCAGCGACCCATCTTTCGCAACCAAGCAATTCCTTCTCATTCGAATGCTTTAGTACACGAGTTGATAATACTGCACCAATTGCAATTATCACTGGACCACCAACTGCAATAGAGGGGTCAGGAAAATTGGTTTACGATGGCAGCAATACTACTGACGATATCTGGGGGATCTCTGGTATGGCATATATCTGGTCCGTAAAGGAGATTACATCCTCAGGCAACATCCCTGTGACGTATTCCATCGAGCAGACGCCCAGGGTGATTTCACTCAGCTCAGAATACTCAGGCATATTCGAAATATCCCTTACTGCTGTGGATCAAGCCGGCAATAGTGCAACATTCACTAAATCTTTGGAAATTTCAAACATTGCCCCAATTGTTCGATTGGAGATCGGTGGCTCGCCGGTTGAAGATGGTGATGAATTGACTATCAATAGGGGAGCGTCGATTTCTGTTGATGCTACAGGAACTACGGATACTCCGAACGACATCAGTTCTCTGAGATATATATGGAGGATGGACAATATTCCGATGTATGAGGGAATACAGCGAGAGATATCTTGGCCCGATGACAATATATCCAGTTTTCATCTTTCATTGGAGGTGATTGATGACGATTTAGAATCAAATATGTTGACTATTCATATCTCAGATGGCGATGATGGGCTGACAATTCCTAGTTCTCTAATTGTTCTCTTAGGTTCAGGGTCTTTCCTAGCATATGCAATCAACAATAGGCGCAAGAGTATCGACATAGATGAAGACATTCCAAAATGGGTATGATATCAAAGAAGAAATAGGACCGTGATTTCGGTTTACACATGTCAGCACTGCCATTCACATCTTCTGAGTACCTGAAGAGACAAGAAATCGTACTCGATGGCATGCCAGATAATTCCGTATTGGTCATTCCTACAAACAGGAAGGCGGTCCGTTCAAATGATGTAAACTATCCATTCAGGCCAAGTTCCTACATCATGTATCTGTGTGGGTGGACCGAGCCAGACGGGATATTTTTGGCTCGCAAGTCATCTAGTAAGATTTCGACTGTATTATTTGTCAAACCAAGAGAAACGAAGTCTGAGATTTGGGAAGGTATTCGTGTCGGACTTGAGGGAGCTTTGGATGGCTGGCCAATAGATATAGCAGCCTCGATAGATGATCTTAATGCTGAACTAGCCCCGTTACTCGATGGATGCAATCAGATATTCTCAATAAACGGACAAAACAATGAGCTTGATAGTATACTAAATGAGCACTCAACTGTTTCTGATGCTCGAATCCTCGTAGATAAGCACAGAGTAATAAAATCAGATAGGGAAATTGAGATAATGACCGAAGCCTCGGCCATTGCTTCGGAGGCTCACATTCGGGCAATTGGACATTCATTTCCTGGTATCGGGGAATGGCAGATACAATCAATAATTGAGAGTCACTTTACCCATTCCGAGAGTCAGTGGAGCTACCCATCTATTGTGGGTGGTGGTGATAATGCGACTATACTGCACTACAAGGAGAATAATTGTAAAATTGATGATGGTGAAATGGTTCTGGTTGACGCAGGTTGCGAAGTTCATGGATATGCTTCTGACATCACTAGGACTTGGCCAGTCAATGGTAAGTTCTCCGAAGCTCAAAGAGAAATTTACGAACTAGTTCTAAAGGCCGAATTAGCAGGAATTGAAGCATGCCAACCAGGAGCACCCTGGCTTTCCATGCATCGAGCCACGTCTCTAGTGCTCGCTGAGGGACTAATTGAATTAGGAATTTTAGATTGCACGATTCAGGAAGCTATCGGTGAAGGCAATGATTTCAATGGGCCATATAGGGACTTTTTCATGCATGGGACTGGGCATTTCCTAGGATTGGACGTACATGATGTGGGTGGCGGTAGACAGGGGGATGATGACCCTGGCCCTGAATTGCGTCATGGCATGGTGGTAACAGTTGAGCCGGGTTTATATTTCGGAAGTTGGAGAACCGATGTCAACATTCCATCTAGATATGCTGGGATCGGAGTACGAATCGAAGATGATGTTTTGATTACAGATTCTGGTCCTGTTGTTCTTTCTGCCGGCTGCCCCAAGGAAATAGAAGAAATAGAGGCCTTGGTAGGTAAATTGAGGTGAAATATTGTCTAAATGGCACGAAATTCTCGAGTTTCAGAATTCTAGAAATCCTCCTCGTTTGGATAAATCCGAAGCCGAAGAGTTGTATATGAATGCAGATTTCAATGATTTGCTATATGTAGCTCACGAGAGGAGGAATCTAAAACTTCCAGGAAACTCCGTTACATACTTGGTAGATCGGAATATCAATTACACTAATGTGTGCACAATAAACTGCCAGTTTTGCTCATTCTACAGGCCCCCCGGACACATTGAAACATACACTCAGACATTTGAGCAAATCAGTAGCAAGGTAAGGGAATTGGAGGATATAGGTGGCTCTAGAATCCTGATGCAAGGAGGCGTCAATCCAGATTTAGACCTAGATTGGTACATAGGCCTGCTCACTGCACTCAAGAAACGTCATCCATCAATATCTCTGGACTGCTTCTCACCAATCGAAATCGAAGGAATTGCCAACGTAGTAGGAAAATCCACGAGGGAGGTTCTTGTCGAGTTAAAGCGAGCCGGATTACATGGACTGCCAGGTGGTGGGGCCGAGATGCTTGTTGATGAAATTCGCACTGGCGTATCCCCCCAGAAGGGGGCATCTGAAAATTGGCTAAGAGTAATGAGCGAAGCTCAGGAACTAGGCCTTGTAACTTCAGCAACGAATGTGATAGGATTAGGTGAGTCAATAGGGGATAGGGTCGAGCATCTTGATAAAATCAGAAATTTACAAGATAGTGCGTGCTCTTCTGGCCTTCCCGGCTTCACCTCATTCATCTCATGGCCAGTAATGCTGGAAAACAACAGTCTAGGACGCGGAAACAGGGGTCACAACAGATATTCCTTGGGAGCTAATTCAACGGAATACCTCAGGCATGTGGCAGTATCTCGCCTATATCTTGACAACATCGATCATATCCAGGCTTCTTGGCCTACAATGGGGATGGAAGTAGCACAATTGGCTTTGTTTGCAGGTGCGGATGATGCGGGTTCGACAATGATGGAAGAAAATGTTGTTTCGGCTTCTGGCACCACAAAGACTGGGGCCTCAATTGATGAGCTTAGAACGATGATAGTATCTGCTGGATTCATTCCTGTTCAAAGGGACTCTGAATACAACACAATCTACGAATTACCAGAGCCCGAACTCAGAAATTAGCCAGTTCGGCCCTGCCGCTCCTAGTTGGAGCGGGGCTCAATACTGTTTTCGCATCTCTTTGCTTGATAATAACAGGCTCTACCCATTTAATCAGATTACCATCACTATCTGAAAACTCAAGCATAACCTCCCAATGTACAGCAATTAGAGATGAATATATTGAACCCGGCCAATTTTCAGGGCAATCCAGTATGAGTTTTTTTGGGTCCGCTGAATATTCGCACCACCTACCGGAGCTCATAATTCTCATTGGTTCAAGAACTGCTGCTCTTGTATTAGGCACTACCATGGGTGTCGATTCCCCGACCCCAGTACCATCATAATCTCCAGACGCGACCCTCTTCTGTGTGAGTTTTGTTGACATGCCGGGTGAAGGCTGGCGGCCCTCTGACCTCCTTAGGACTGCGAGTACTGACCTTCGTTCGGGCACTGCTATCCCGACCTGTACCCTTGAACGAACTAGCCTCAATCCTTCAAAACTTTCAGCCGCAGAAACCTCCACAGAATTAAGGTTCACTTCGACACTGAAATCTGGCCTATTCCTGCCTGCTCTAATCAATGCCTTCTGCCTAGATAGGTCTCTGAGATTCGCAATCATTCTGAATAGCAATGGCATGAGGAATACAGGAAAGGCGAACATCAGTAGTTTTGGGTATTCTAGGGGACCCAATCTGAAGGAGCCTGCAATGGAATTTGTCAGGATTCCCCATTCCACCAGACCAGGCTCAATCGCATGAATAAACAATGAAAGTATTAGGAGAATTACAGTTGGTGCAATCAACTTTCTAGAAATGTTATGTAAAGGATCTGGATCGATATACCAACCAATCCTAGAACGGCGAATGAAGTTTGGAATGTCTATCCCAACCGAAGAGTCAACCCTGCTTATTCCAGCATCATCGTCACTGTAGCCCCTCCATTCAACAATCCAATCGTCCTCAGCGCCAATGATGAATTCTGGATTGGGAATTTCCCCCATTTCTACTACTGCCTCTACGATTGGCACTGCCGAGGGCTCCATGTGTCTATGTTCGAATGGCGGATACCTTACCCTTTGAACCGCCAAAGACATGTTTATCCCCATAGGATTGCTTTTGCCGCCCTGCTTGCAAGTCGCCTGAATTCAGGAACCTCCTTTAGCATGGCTATTCCAAGTGGTATGGGATTCTCAATTTCACCGACTTCGTTAATTAATTCGGTAACGTCTGGTCTAGCCCATACAGAAAAAATACCTTCTAATTCATCATCGGACATCTCTGTCAGGAATGCGTCTCTGAGTGCCTTCTTCCTTCTTTGTTTTCTGCGCATATCATTCATAATTGAATTGACGCGCTTCATTTGCCTGCCCCCAAGGGCATTTGATGTGATGTAACCGCTAATCATGGGCACTACTAGCTCGACTTGTTCGAATCCAGGGCCAATCCCCCCTCCGGTGGTCGGTTTACAGACGCCGGCTGCATCACCGAGCAAAACCACCCTCGGTAAAGCAATCTTGCTAACAATTCCACTCGGAACAGGCCCGCAATACCTTCCTATCTCAGTACAGTTATGAAATCGGGAATTTAGTAATCTATTCGATAGTAGGTAATTCAAGTAGTCTTCTGAAGACCGGCCGTCCATACGTTTAGCAACGGTCCATGTGCCAATTCTTGTGGTGCTTCCTGATGGTATTGCCCACGAGAAAAATCCTGGCGCAATACTACTTCCAGTATACATGTCCAACATCCCCTCATCACCATCGTAACCAGTGACCTCAATCTGAAAACCAATCATCATTTCTTTCGGCCTACCCATTTTGAAGTGCCTCCTTACCCACGAATGCGCCCCATCGGCCCCACAAAGTAACTTACATTTTGCATGCCTCAAACCTTCATTCGTCTCAATGTCGATCTCAACGTATTCATCGTATACTTCCGCTGCCACGACCTTGCTCGAAAGGGCCAAATCAGTCCCTGTACGAATGGCCTGAGCAACAACTCCTTCGTCGAAAATCTTCCTACATACAGAAAATGTCCTAATTCTAGATGGGTTGCCAATGGAAACGGGATTTCCCAGAGGGCTGTGGATGTTTGCTCCCCATATCGATGTTAGGACAGATGTTTCAAGACCGACCATTTCCATTGCCTTTGGATTAACTAATCCAGCGCATTGGAATGGCCTCCCAATTTCCGGGTGCTCCTCAATAAGAAGTACACTGTGGCCATGTTCATTTAGTCTACGTGCTAGGTAGCCACCGACTGGCCCGGCCCCCACAACGGCAACGTCATACATGTCCATACACTACTGTAGAGGCCCGACTACAACTAATTTTTTCTTCGGGGTTTGGATTTTATTCGCTTTTTTAGCTTAGAGATTAGCTCGCTAGCATCCGATTTGCTGATGGTTTCTATGGTCTCTGCTCTGACAATTTCCATTGATTGCTCTACGGAAATACCAACGTCGGATGCCATTGACTGAATTGTAGCAATTTGCTTTTCAGTTGCAGGGGATGAATTATCTAAATCTATCAATTTCGAAATTATCTCGCTAGCAGAACCATTACGACCGCCAGTAAGCTCTTCAATGTCAGAGATGTCATTCTCGTTGAGGAACTCGTTTAGTTTGATTCCCAATTTATCGACTAGCCTAATTATCAGAGAAATCTGCTTTTCGCTGGGTGGCATACTTGCACCTTCAGTATTACTGATTAGCTCAATTGCATGCTTTGCCTCTTCGCCGCTCATATCTGCTGGCTCCTTTCCACAGAGAATGACCATCCTATCTTCGTCATTCATCCTACTAGTGACGCTTTTCAGATAGTCTATCTGCCTCAATGTAGGCTTCTCCCTCCTTTTCTCCAATGCCATATTGTGAGTCTCAGAAAACACCACCACGAACTCCTCCCATGTTTCAGAGGGATCATTATTTCCAATTTCTATTTGATCCAATTTTTGCTCCATTATGGCAGTAAACTCCGTCGAGAATATCCCATCACCATAGTCCGTTTGATTGTCGTAGAATGGAGCAACATCTACCCATAGGGTCCGGCCATTATCAGTGGGAATCAATGTGCTCCCGTCTTTTTCGATATATCCCCGATCAACTAGTTTTGATACTGTGGAAACGTATGTCGAAGGCCTCCCTATTGCTGCCTTTTTCATTTTTTGAATTATGGAGCTTTCAGTAAGCCTGCGAGGTGGCTTAGTCTCATCGGAAATTAACTCTGGGTCATCAGAAATTTTCCAGAATTTTCCTGTATCAAAACCTATGTCAGGTGGTTCCGTTGTGACATTTCCGACCGCCCACTTGAATACTTCCTCCCAACCCGAATGTGTCCTCCAACTGGATGTACCGTGTATGGGCAAATCCATCTCCGGACATTTGAAAGTCAAACTACGCCTCTCTCTGATTGACTTTGACATCTGACTTGCGGCAAATCTTGACCATATCAATCTGTACAATGCATTGAGGTCTTTATCCTCTGAAATGTCAGATACTGTTGGATCTGTTGGCCTAATAGCCTCGTGAGCATCCTGGACGTTTGAGCTCTTTGATGACGAATCGCCCATACCAGGGCCTAGGTACTCTTTTCCAAATCGCTTCTCGATTAGCTTCCTCACTGCTGCCCTGGATGATTCAGTAGTCCTAGTCGAATCAGTACGAATGTATGTCACATATCCAGATTGATATAGTTGTGAAGCGATATTGCTAGTTCTGGAAATTGACCAACCGAGCCTTGAGCTCGCTGACTGCAACATTGAGTCTGTAGTGAATGGAGGCTTTGGACTCCTGCCAACCTGGCTTTCCTTGACATTTTCTAACATGACCTTCCGTTCATGATTTAGAGAATTTACAGTTTCCTTTGCCAACTCAGAATTGAATGTCCGGTCAGGATAGTGCTTACCGTCATCATCTCTCCAAGCATCATTGTCATCGGGCTCATGGAATCTGACTTTCATCTCAACTCCATTTGATTGGGCAACAACTGAATGAAACTCAATGGGGACGTGGGCTTCCCTCTCCAATTCCCTATCGACAATGTAACCAAGGGTCGGCGTCTGAACCCGTCCCATCGACTTTAATTTCCATGAGCGTGAGAATTTTGAGCATCGAAACCCCACTAGCCTATCCATGAATCGGCGAACCATTGCAGCCTCGACTAGTTGCATATCAAGGCCGCGAGGGTTAGCAATTGACTCCAAGACCGCTTCTTTAGTAATTTCATTGAAGGCGATTCTATTTACGGTTTTGAAATCAGATAGAATTTCACTAAGCCTCCAAGCTATGAACTCGCCCTCCCTATCCGGATCAGTTGCAATGAATACTTCATCAACTCCCGAACTCACTGCTTTTCGCACTATCTTGGAAACGACTTGCTCTGCTTTGTCAGTCCAGCTCCACGGTGGTTTCGGAAGATGACCGGGTTTTGATGCCCAACGCGCCTTCGAACTATCCTTGGACCCTCTAGAAGGGAGATCCTGGACATGCCCATTACAAGCCTCAACTATCCACCCTCTTCCTAGGTATTTCTTAATGGTCTTAGCCTTGGCTCCCGACTCTAGAATAACAAGCTTCAACTAATCACCAAGGAATTTCGGGCGTTACAGGCCATGTATAAACATGAGCAAGAGGATTAGCAACCAACGCGCGCGCGCGGGCACTCGCGCGTGAGGCCGTTACCTATTGTGGGCACTTCGATTGGCTCCTTCATTCCACAAATTCTGAAATTTCTTGTCTATGCATCCCTCGCAACCTGGGTATCCTGCTTCGCTGAATTCTCTTGTCAATTTCAATAGTGTAACCCTCAGTTGGGAAGCTTCAATATAGCTGCCATGTGGATCTGAGTAATCAACTGGAATCCATAATACATCACGTGCATCCGGACATTCTGGGCCAATTTCGCAGAACGTTCCATCGGGGCCCGTCAAGACTAGATTCTCGGATTGTGAATTTTCAGAAATATTGGAAACAACCACAGTCGGGACCTCGTCCTGAATTTGCATGATTGCATCCAATATTACCGATGATGAATGATCTTGTTTAGTGAGTTCAGTAGTCGATTTTGAATGCCTGACATTTATTATTCCGGCTACCAGAGTCAATTTTGCCAACTCAGCAATTGCTCGTTCGACCGTATATTTACCCATCGTCACGTTTTCATGCGCAACGATTGAAGAATATGGGCCTTTACCCGACACAATGGGACTGGCATGGTGGACATTTGCTAACCCAGCTCTCAGGATGGTCGATTCGGAGACTGCACACTCGCTATCAATTCGGGCATTGAGGGGGATAGGAGAATCACAGACCGGTCAGTATGTATTGAACGGCTTGTACAAGTCCCCAGAATTGCCAATAGAGGTTTTCGATAGGCTATTCCATCACCCATTAGGTTTGGCTGCGGGTTTCGACAAGGGTGCCGAAGCATTGCTCGCGTGGCCCGCAATTGGATTTTCTTGGTCCGAATATGGTGGCATTACACGTTACCCTCAAGATGGCAATCCAAAACCAAGAATGTTCAGGGCGAATAAGCATAGGGCCCTGATTAATCGAATGGGATTCAATAATCCTGGGGCCTCGGAAGTTCGTGACCGACTAATTGCTAGGAAGAGCTCTGATAAGTGGCCTAAAACACCAGTTGCTGCAAATATAGGTCGTTCTAAGAAAGTCCCCAATGAGCATGCTGCAGATGATTATTCCTCTTCATTGGACATCTTGTGGGACTATGCAGATATGTTCGTCATGAATATTTCATCCCCCAATACGCCAGGTCTCAGGGAATTGCAGGTCGAAGATAATCTACGTCAAATTCTATCTGCATGCAATGAAATCCGCACGAAAAAAGATGTTGAAAAACCGATCCTTCTCAAACTCTCTCCAGATTCAACCGAAGAGCAGATTTCAGATGTTATTAGCACATCAATAGATCTTGGAATAAATGGATTCGTTGCAACTAACACCACCATCAAGCGACCAATTCCCCGAGGTACAAATGCCCGGAAGGCGTTCTCCAATGATGGCGGGCTATCCGGAAGGCCATTGCACTCTAGAGCACTAGAAGTAATCAGCCATACATTTGAGGAAACCAATGGGAAATTTCCCATTGTTGGAGTTGGCGGAATTGACTCTAGCAGCTCTGCATGGGAGGCAGTAATTTCTGGGGCATCTCTCTTGCAATTGTATTCGGCACTAGTATTCAATGGGCCATCTGTTGTTTCAAGCATTGTCAAAGGCCTCAGGAGCAGAGTCAAAGAGTCCGGATTTTCTAGCATCGCCGAAGCTGTAGGATACAAACACATTTAGAGCAGCCCCATGAGAAAGCAGCATGGCCGGCACTAGGGCATCTAGGCTTACTTTCGTCTTTGTTTCGACATTAGCAATCTTGGCACTGATGATGATTGGAATTGATCCCCAGGTACAGCATTCAGTTGACGAGATTATGTCCGAGCCTGAGAAACACTCATCAGATAGCGTATTTGTTAGGGGCATAGTAGTTAACGAAACAATCGATTTTTCCACGATGACCTTCACATTGGGTGGTTCAGAATCTACCATAGGTGTGGACTTTGCTAATACGGCCGTTCCTGATGGGTTTGATTCTGGGAGGACGGTAGCAGTCAGAGGGCACCTCACTCAGTCCTCTTGGGGTTGGACGATATCTGCTACGGAGATTCAGACTGGATGTCCTTCGAAGTATGAATCGTAGATTCGGTCATGTTCATAGGTGACAGCATCACGCTCATGACGGGCTAGGGGGGGAGTTGACGTGCTCTATTTTTCACAAATCGTCGAAAATGGTGACCCGAAGTCCGAGGGCGGCGCAGACGAGCCATTGGGAACGTTCCGATTGACGTCGATATCTCGCCCCCAAGAGATCCAGGTTGGCATTAGCCGGTTCCGTAGGGAATCGGCGAACGTCTCACGCCCGGGAACCAGGTCAGGCGCGGAAGCGAGCAGCCCGACCGGGGATGCTGGATGCCTTGGGATAGCGGGATGGAGGAGATCGGTTTCTAATTCCCCTTGGTGACGAGCGTCCACCGAGGACGTGCCCACTATGGGATTTCTATTTATCACTGCTAAGTAAATTTTCCACTAGTTCTTCTGTGATTCCGAAGAATTTTTTCTCCGAACAACGAATTAGAAGCTCTTTCCAACCTGAGTGGGCCTTAAGTGCAATACTTGTCAGTTGTCTCCCTCTTTCCAAATCTCCCTTATTTGCTAGGTTTATTCCAGTCCAGAAGGCGATTTCGGGATATTCCATAGCCTGCGACATGCCCAATTCAAATTGATACCCATTTTTTTGAAAGTCTGAATATATTGAGCTCACTTCCAGCAATCTTTCGAGTTCTTGGAGAGGATGGGGGTGGTCATCTACATTGACGTCAACAAGTACTCCTTCCCACTCTTTTTCCATTTTTTCAGAATTTACAACAAGAATTCTGCCTGATTGCATTCCACGTAAGTCCCCCCCTGCGTTTTGCCCTGCCAATAATGCAGAATGAAGTCTCTCAGCTAGGTTCCCATTAGAGTTTTGAAAGGAATCGGCCATTTCTTGAGGTACGGTGTCATTCCACATCAGGTTCGCCTGACAAGAGAATCCATCTCCAATTATATGGCCAGATGATTCTATTGTCACTGAGCCCGTGTGAGCAGCTACGCTCCCTGATGAGTCAATCATTGCAACTTGTCGAATTTCTGATTCTGGGTCCTTTTTTAGCCGTTCTTCGAGCGCCTCAGATGCTGAGAGGCCCTCACTCATTAATTTCAGGCCTAGTGGGCCATGATCAATTAATGCCATCGCTTGAGTCACTACTGCTCCTACTCCAGCCAATGCCCAGCAAGCACCGCCTGCCGCATAGAAGTGGGACTGTATTCCTACGCCGAATTGACCGGTGTCAGAGCATTTTGCAATGATTGAATAGGTCATCTAATTCCTCAAAAAGACATGGAATCTAGTCCGCCCATTTTACAGATAATGGCAAAATGCTCAGCTGAAACGGGTTGCACAGAGAGGCGTTGACCGCGCTGTAGCAACGGCATTCCCTCTAAACTCGGATTAGCTCTGAGTTCAGGTAGCCCTACTGGTTGCATACCCTTTATGGCTTCAATGTCCACCATTATCCACCTGGGGTTTTCGGGAGTTGCCTTTTCGTCGAAATACTTGGAATTCGGGTCTTGGGCGGTAAAATCCGGATATCCTTCTTTGCTTACCTTGGCAACACCTGCGACATGGGGTGGTTTGCAGTTAGAATGGTAGAACAAAACAAGGTCTCCAATAGCCATCTGATCCCTCATTATGTTCCTTGCTTGGTAGTTGCGGACGCCATCCCAGTGAGTAGAGCCATCGTCATTCAGGTTGTCCCATGAGTACACATGCGGCTCGCTTTTCATTAGCCAGTGGTTCGTCATGATGGGGCATCTAGAAACACTCAATCAATATAGCGATTGATCACCATGCTTCTCGTGAGCCACCAACGATAGCTGCATCAATTGCCGATTCTGGCTCATTTGCCCCAGGTACCCTCAATCCGGCGGTTTTTGCCATTGCACTCATCCCACCAGTAAGTCCAAGATTTGATGTTACCATGAATGAGTATATTGCTGGCAGAAGCAGTAGCGCAGATAGTGCGGCAATAATAAGCAAAATGATAATCACAGTCACGAATGGAGTAATCGCCTCAATTGGAATTCCATAGGCACAAGTTAGGCCTGCAGCGGTCACTGTCGTGGCTTCGAACAGGCTCATCCCAGTGCTAGCGCATGCCGTTCGAATGGCATCCAATGAACCCCCAAGTTCTTTGACGCGATTGGCAATATGTATGGAGAAGTCTATTCCTACCCCGACCAATATTGAGCCGATCATAACTGTAACGAGCGATAGAGTGACGCCTCCCGAATCCATTACTAGCCATTGCATTGCAACTGTGAAGCCGACGGGTATAGTAGTAAGTAGTGCATAGCGCATATCTCGGAATACGAGAGCCAGGGCTGCTACCGTGAAGCCTAATGCGAAGGCAAGAGATGTCCATTGCGAGTCGACGATCAGGTCATTGACCTCAATTGTTACAGTGGCTACCCCGATAAGTTTCTCGCCCTTGACCTTGATTGGGTTCTGCGAGTCTCCTGCAGCTCTTGCCCACTCGTTTATTTGAGCCGTTGTCTTCTGGGTGCCCTTGACATCCATGAATGGCATGTCAATGTAAATCAGAGTCCTTTGGAAATCGGGTGAGATGAACAACTCCCGCATTTCTTCGGTCATGCTGTTGTAAAATACGTAAAGGAGGAAATTCTGCATTTGCCTACCTCCATCATCTTCTTGGGCATCCAATGTGTCAAGAATCGTCCAGAATGAAACGTTTCCAGACTGCCCTCGATTGAAAATTAAATCTGCCAGATCCTTTGCAGGCTCTGGAAGTGGCGTGTCTTCAATTATGTCATTTATTGGCGTACCTGAAACATTCACTCCTACTGCAATCGCCTTCATCAGGAACACAATAGAAACAGCAGTAGCATTTTGTACATCGTTACAATTTCCTTCTAGATTCTCAATCCCTTCTAAATTAGCATATGGATGCTCGGCTGTGATGGCTCCGATGCCAAGATCTGGATCGGCTTGAATATCTGCTTCGACTAATAAGAAACCCGGCTGACCGGCCTCAAACTCTTCAGAATACACGGCCATCTTATCCACAGGACAAACGGGGCAGTCATCTTCGTCATTTGGGGCCATCTTCAATAGATCGATGTTTTCCTCAACATTGTTCCTGTTATAGCCTGCAGAAATAAGCATCAGTATTAGGAATAGAGAAAGGGTGATCTTCGACCATTTCACAGGCATATTTACCGTTGCAATAAATATTTTCGGAGGTGGGTGAGATGGCTTCTTTAGATCTAGCAATATTGTCAGGTTTGGAACCATTAGCATCGTCATAACATAGACAACAACTATCCCTCCAGCCAATGCCCATCCTACAGTCTGGATTGGTTTCATAGGTGCGAATGTAAGTGAAATGAACCCAATTATAGTAGTCATTGCCGATAGGAAAACTGCACGTCCAGTGGAGCTTAGGGCTAATGACATCTTCTCCTGTGGGGTGCCTTTGCATTCAGCATATCTATTTGTAATGTGTAACCCATATGAAACACCTAGAGCGAGAACTATGGGTCCCACCAATATCACTGTCATAGTGACTTCATATTGTGTAATGCCGATTAGACCGAGGGTGACCCATACAGCACAAAGAGTAGGAAGACCGGAAATGATCACTACCTTCACTCCCTGGACGAATCTTATCCTACCGGTCTGAAGTAGGTCGCAGTGGAAAAGAAACAGCCCGAATGCAACTAGTGCGACACCTACTGGGAATACCTCCCAAAATAGTTTGAATGACTCTTCGGTGACCGCATTTGTCAATGGTGCCGGACCAGTAAGGGTCATTGTCAATGCAATATCATCCCAACCTGAATTTAGTGCAATTTCGTTTATCCGTAGCTGCGTCTCATCAACGATCTCTCCGACAGATTTGTTACCCCCATCTGCGATACCGAGGATAATCACGCCCCTATTCCAGAAATATGCCTTGTCTTCTGTGTCAGTCCCTACATCCCTAACTAGCTTGTCAAGAGCATTTTGGGGCATCTCCTGTAAAATTTGGTCAATCCTCTCCTGCTCATCTGGAATTGCATAGTTTCCAATGATATCACTTTGGGCATCAATCGTCTGATTTATCTCATCGGAAAGCTGCTCATTGCCCGTTGCCTCTAAGATTCCTGAAAAGAATGCCTTTACTACTCTTCCACCACTGGAATTTACCTCTTTGATAACTGTTGAAATGGATAGGACGTAAATGAAGTCATCCTCTTCACCACCGTCGTTCATTGCATAGTTCAACTCCCTCTCGACCTTGTCTATCTCGTCTAGAATTCGTTTTTGGGTTACGTTATAGTTCTCAGATTCAACGTAAATAACCATCACATTGGTAGTCCAGTCTTCTTCTACAGATGCAATCAAATTCTTCACACTGTCATCCTCCGAGCTGTCGGGCAGGTATACCTCCAGGTCGCCATTGACATTCAGTGCTGGCTCCTCACTACAAATTGCGGTATTATCGAATCCATCCCGGCAATCCAGAATTCCCGAATGCTGGCCTACGAGAAGTGTGAAAATCAGTGATGCTGCTACGGCAACCTTCGGGAACATAGTAAGCAATGAAGAGCTCTCCGTTTCGGCAATACTCCGTCTTATTCTATTGGGAATAAGACCTAATGACTTGTGCACTTCGGACGGATTAACTGACTTTACCGTCTTATCGAATGAAGACTTCAAGGAGCCAGTAAGGGCTTCGAGGCTTCTTGTACGCTCGTCATCCGGCATTGCGCTCAGATAGCCACGTTAATCGGCATACCTTCAATCCCTCGGCATAGATATCATATTGTGTCCTATTTTCATACAAGATAGGCAATGGTCAAGAATGCGTTGCTGTGCCATCAGATTGGTGCCCAAAGTGCGAGAGGCTAGGATTACGGACAGGCGTTGGACCGTTGATCTTGAGAAGCGCATCCAAGAAGAGCACTATGAAGACGCTGAGTACGAAGAGAGGTACAAATTCGATCCTTCCAGTGGACGAGAGATATTCGTTATCGATACTCCCCCGCCGTACCCAAGTGGGACATGGCACATAGGTGCTGTTGCGCAATACAGTATGATCGATGTGATTGCGAGAAGTCAGCGGCTGCTGGGGAAGGAAGTCCGCTTCCCATGGGGAGTAGACAGAAACGGGATCAACATCGAGTTCACTGTAGAGAAGAAAACTGGGAGGAAAATGCGTACATATGATAGAGGCGAGTTTTTGGATCTGTGTTCTGAGACAATTGAGAGCTACACCCAGCAAATGCGCCAAACAGCAAAGAGAGTAGGCCTGTCTTGTGACTATGCAAACGAGTACCTCACTGATTCGCCTGATTATCGAGCCGTCTCACAATCAATATTCGTTGAGCTATTCAAACAGGGCGATGTGGTCGAGGACCTGCGACCGAACATTTACGACCCCGTCGAAGGCACCACAATTGCAGACGCTGAAGTGCAGCGAATTCAGAGGATGACGAATCTTTGCGATGTTGTATGGACGACACAGGATGGAGAAGATATCGTCATTACGACCACCAGGCCTGAGATGATTTGCGCCTGTGGTGTAATTGTAGTCCATCCGGATGATGAGCGATATTTGCACCTAATTGGGAAAAGAGTCAATTTGCCATTGCCAGTAATTGGTAGAGACGAGTTTGTAGAGATCCAATCCCACCCCTCAGTGAAAATGGATTTTGGTTCGGGCATTCTGATGGTTTGCTCGTTTGGAGATCAAAATGACGTCTCTGTTTTTCGAGAGCTCTCACTCAATCCTTTTGTCGCTATAGATCTAGAAGGACGAATGACCTCAATTTCGGGCCCCTTAGAAGGACTGACAGTAACGGAAGCAAGAGAATTTGCAACAAAATTATTGCATGATAACGGGCGAATTTCATCCGTTGAAGAGCGTGAACAGGAAGTCCCGGTTAGTGAAAGAGGAGGCAATCCAATCGAGATTATTCTTCTAAAAGAATGGTACGTCAGACAAACTCATATTCTGGACAGGCTTTCTGAATTATCTAAGGAAAGCAGATTTATCCCAGAGCGAAATAGACAATATCTTCATGATTGGATGGAAGGGATATCGATCGACTGGCCAATCAGTCGAAGAAGGTGGTATCATACTGAGGTGCCGATTTGGTACTCCGGAGATGGCAGAAAAGTCGTGGTCCCTCCCCGGGGTATGTACGTACAACCATGGAGAGAAGACCCGCCCGAAGGTTCCGAAGTTATCGATCGTGAAACCAAAGAAACTGTTGGATTATACAGTGAACTAAGTGAAACACTTGGTAAATTAGTGGGTGAAGAGAAGGTATTCGACACATGGATGGACTCATCGAACTCCAACTTGTACGTATCGGGATATCTGGCCCAACCAGATCTATTCGAGAAGGCATTTCCAACTTCAATTAGGCCCCAAGGAAAGGAAATTGTTCGAACTTGGCTTTACTATACAATTTTGAAGAGCGCTTTACTACTGGACAAGCCCGGATTCGCAAACATCTGGATAGATGGCCTAGGCATGGATCCATGGGGAAGGAAAATGTCCAAGTCANTGGGAAATGGAATCGATGCAGACAGCGTCCTTGAGTGTGGTGCATCAGGGAGAACTGGCTCATGGAAGATTAAGGGTTCAGATGGAAAGCAAGTAGTGCTAAAGGCCAATAAAATTGGAAGTGAGTGCTTCAGACTATGGAAGGCATGCGATGCGCAGGTAGGCGATGACTTTCACATAAATCCAGAAGAAATCGAAACCAAGTACTATGGTGTTCTGACTAAAATATTCAACGTTGCCAGATTTGCAAGTCAGTTTGACGTACCCGATGATTTGGAAAGCCCCCCAGAACTACTCACAGAAGACATATGGATTTTATCAGAGTTCGAACAAACACTTAGTGAAGTACATTCTTCATGGACTCAGGTTGACATATACAATGCAGCTCAATCGATAAAATCGTTCGGGACGGGAATATTCCCCAGCCACTGGCTGGAAATGGCAAAGTCTAGACTGTATGACAATGATGAATCGGCAACCTGGACTCTTCATAGGATAGTAAGGGACCTATTGACCATATTCTCCCCTATATGCCCGTTTTTTACTCATTACCTTAGTACAACATTGTTCGGTGAAAGTTCAGTGGACATCAGGGAATTCCCAAAATTGCCCGATTCCTGCGGCTTAGAAGATTCGAATGATTATAGAAGCCTAACACCTGCCATAGTGATGTTCAACTCCAATGTTTGGAAATCGAAGAAGGATGCCGGACTTTCACTTAAGTCACCTATCGGTGGCATCGCGNTTCCCACTGAATTGCAACTATTCAAAACACCACTGATAAATATGCATAATCTAGTTGAGTGAAGTGCGAACATCCCCCGTATCAAAATACTCTAACAATAGGCTTGCCATCTCAGTTCCAATACGGCTTTGGGCTTCAAGAGTTGATGCTGCAATATGCGGGCTCCCGTGGAACCCATCAATGTCCAACAACCGACTTTGACCGAGTGGCTCAGTCTCAAACACGTCCAAAGCAAGAGACCTGAGTTGACCAGATTCCAGGGCATCTGCTGCAGCGTTTTCATCAACTATTCCCCCTCTGGCACAACTAACTATGTGATTGCCGCATAATGTGCCATCGAGCCCTATTCCTGGCATCATAGAAATTCTTGCAGAATTTACAAGATTCCTTGTCTCGGCCGATAAATTGCAATGGACCGAAACATGGGTGCATGTTCTGAATAAGTCGTCGATATCATGGTGAATATTGATCCATTCTGGGGGGTCCGTGACATAAGGATCATAGCCATGCACTTCCATTCCAAGAGCCCTCGCGGCTTCGGCAACGCCCTTAGATATCCTCCCGATACCGACAAGGCCGAGTCTCTTTCCCCCTATCTCTGTTCCTTTGAGTTCCTTCTTCAGCCACTTTCCTTCTCTCAATGAGCGATCGGCTCTAGCTATCCCCCTAGTTGAAGCAAGAAAATGACCTATAGTCAATTCTACAACACTTCTAGTAGATGCTGCGGGGGTATTACATACCAATATGCCACTTTCAGTAGCAGACTTGATGTCGATATTGTCAACACCCACCCCCGCACGACCAATGAATCCTAGAGATGAGCCCGTAGTAGAAGAGCATTTTATTACCTCTGAGGTAATCTTTGTAGCACTTCGGACTACTACTGCATCAAAGCCGCCCAAAACTCCAGATAAGAGCTCATCTACTGGGTAATGCTTGGCAACGACTTCGTGACCCGCCTCGATAAGTAAGTCGACGGCCGCTTCATCCATTCCGTCGGTAATCGCTACCCTGCCCACGTTTATGTTCGAAACAAGGACGCGCATCAACATTTTGAGATGTGCCATCAGCATAATTGATACGTCCACCTGCTATTCCACCCATTGCATGTGGTTTTCTTGTAGGGTCAACTAAAATTGGAAAATCTGGATCACCTGGATCCATGTTTTTTACTTGTTCAGCATAGTCATCTATAGCTTGCTTAATTATTCTAGCTCCTTCAGTATCACCTGCTTTTTCAAGTTCAACCATTCTATGCGTCATGTCTTCAATTTGTTTCGTAGCACCTTGCATTTGCTTAGTACCAACACCCATTCTATCAATTTCTTTATTTATTATGTTTATATTACTATCCATTATTTCTTGGGTTACTGGATCTTCCCTCATCTTGTAATAAATATCGTCAAGGTTGTGTTGAAATGTTTCTTCAGGAAGATCGGGCTTAGGTATACCTACCTCTTCTCTACCTAAATCTATCCATTTCGTGTCTCTTACAGATGGGTGTTTTGATGATGCTGGATATCCATATCCTCTTTCCTGAATTGCAAATTCATCTAAAGTCATGGTCCCCGCTGCATCTTCATCGATATAGCGCTTACGTAAATCTTCATCCAGCTTATTT
>PBOL01000025.1 GCA_002725315.1 Methanobacteriota archaeon
CTGTTGCAGCATCTTCACCTGCTGCACATAACCCATCTCATCGGACTGATTTGGGCGCAGTTGGCGCATCAACGGCCAACTTGTTCGAATGCCCTCCGAATCGTCTAGATGCCTAACAGAAAACGCCTCTCTTTGCATGCGATTTGCTGCAAAACCAATTCTAAAGTAGTTCGTAACAGAGCTAAGATTCTTGACTCATTCTTTCTCGGATTCTTTGACCCACCATTTCGCACCATCCCCTTGTTCCACCCCATCCTTTGACCCCCTGGTCGGAGCTTCGCTCAGGATCACCCTCGTACCGTCGTTCTCCACCAGGTGGTGTCCCTGCGAATCGTACTTGGGTTTGTCCTGCATTGTAAAGGAGAGAGTTGCACCCAAGGCGAGTAGGAAGACTCCGCCGCAGCAGAAACCCGCCCCCCCTATTGCCCCTAGAATCCCCATGACGCTCGGGTCCTCCCTAATCATGACCCCGCTACTCCCCTGTTTGTCATCCGTAAATCGGATCTCGTACCACCCCGAATCATCAATCCAGATCTCGCCGATGTACTGGAAACCCGGGATATCCCCATCCACGTCGAAGATTCCGCAGTCATCCAATTCTTCACATGTTATGAACCGATTGTCCGCACCTCCGTCGACAACCTCAACCGACACCTCGGATCCCTCCTCGACCCAAACGTTGTATATCGCCGTCCACTCAAAATGCCCATAATATCCGGAAGGAGTTTCCCCCTCCCACTTCAGTGTGCCACTCCAATCCTCGCTCTCTGGAGGCACATCTCCTAACTCGCTACCCCCGAATGCCATTCCTGCGATTCCCACGAGCAAGAAAACTGCTCCTAGCACTAGTGCAATCTTTGGGGCCAGTCGCATTAATTGGTAGTATGGTTCGCGATTACTAAATCGTTCCCCCTCCCCTTTTCGGCTTCCTCGTGGCTCTTTGCAATGCATGCTCCCTGAATTTCCCGTACCATGAAGAGCCCCCAGTCTTCTGGGAACGATATGGAGCACACCCTAGCGATGCAAATCGTGGGGGCCGTCTTGGTCCTCGTTGCAATAATGAAGAATAGAGATCCCATCGGAATGAACAAGAGCATATTCGGTGATGTCGAGGGCATAGAAGGCGGGCCAGCAGCATCGATGAGGATGCTTATCGGAGGAGGCTTCGCGGGGATAGGGGCAATCAACCTTTACTGCAGTTTCAACGTGGACGACGCCGCAGCAGGAGAAGCGATCCTAGTCGGTACGGCAATAGGGCTGGCTCTGGTGTTTGGCACGATTGTCTCGGCCAAGCTCAGGGGATATATGGAGAACATCCCGACGCCTCCGTTGGTTATTTTCCCGTCACTCATCGCAATATGCCTGTACTCGGCCATGATGTAGTCTTGGGATCTATTTCACGCAAGGCCTTGCTATACTGGGACGCTGGAGGATGTTTCCGCGCCATTTCCAAGCTGCCCACTGTAACCTGCACCCCAGCATCTGAATGTCATGTCATCTAGAGTCGCGCACGTGTGCCCGAACCCCAGATGTAGTGAAACCGCATTCAGATTCCCGAGATTGGCGGTTTCTTCGGGAAAGCTTCTGTTTTCCATTTCATCCTCTCCGACTCCTGAACCTAGCTTCCCCCACTCATTAGAACCCCAGCAAGACACCTTGCCGGAACTAAGAATGGCACATGTGTGCCCTTCATCTCCTGCGGCTATGTCCACGGCATCTAGGCGGGGAACTGTTTCCGTGGGGTAGTACTTGTCATCCGTAGTTCCATCACCAATCTCACTGAGGTAATTGTCCCCCCAGCAGTTCACCGAGCCATCATCCAGTATTGCACAGGTGTGCCGACCACCAGATGCGATCTCTACCGCTTTCCTACCCGAGGGGAAATCTGGAGCCGAATGCCACGAATCTGGATTTTCCCCAACCCCCAGTTGCCCATGCTCGTTCTCTCCCCAGCACCTCACCGAGCCATCGTCCAGTATTGCGCATCCATGGGACGATCCCAGAGAAATATGAGTCGCAGTCGCATTTTGTCCCATATCTAGGGACAATTTGGCCGGTGAATCTCCATAGCCATCGCCCCAACAAGAAATTGATCCGTCATCCAATATTACACAGGTACTTCGCGGTCCAGAGTCTATAGCTACCGCAGTTCTTCCCTCTCCCAGGCTGTCTGTGGGGGTAGGGCTTGGCAAAACATCTCTCCCAACTCCTTCCCCTCCCGATTTGAATTCTCCATCCCCCAACTGGCCATCAGAATCCCATCCCCAGCAACTCACAGAACCATCGTCGAGAATTACGCATGTGTGCCACCCGCCCGATGAGATTTCTACGGCTGTTCGTCCTTCCCCAAGACTCTCAGTGTCAGCAGGAGTGGGAAATGAGTCATCTGGGTATGTGGAAATTTCCCCATTTCCCAACTGCCCCCACTCGTTCCATCCCCAGCAACTGACATTATCCTCAAGCGTAATCGCGCAAGTAAACGAGTATCCAGCNGTCAGCGATTTAACTTTCATTCCAGAGAAATCTTCCGAAGTTGTTACGCAACCAGATAGTGCTGTAGTGGAGATCAGTACCCCNATTATTGCAGCGATNATCCNNCNCATGGATGGAAATTCTGTGATTAACTTATATCNGTTTCTAANGTATCTCTTGTGAAATNGGAACTCAAATATCGGCGCCCCGGGGNGCATCGCATGGCATAGCACCTGAGAANNCTCAATAGATACACTATTGTGCCTCCNTCGGGNATCGGCGAGCATGTCAATAATTGAAGCGTACAACCAAGCCATGCAGACCGGGAACCTAGAAGCACTCGATGAAGTAGTCCATGACGAATTAATCTTCAACCCGCATGTTGGCGGTGTTACCATGGGCAAGTCCGTTCTGATGGGGCTTGCTGGTTCCGGGGCAGTCCGGTCGGAAAACGACCGAATACTGTTCGAAAACGACGAAGTAGGCGTGGCCCACTCGCTGGTTCACTTTGCCAATGGCTCAACCTCCGAGGCCGTGTTGTCCTTCCTACGATTCAAGGACGGCAAGATAATCTCGATTGAAACGGGAGCAACCCCNCTTTCAGACGATTACAAACTCGTCGGCAGCGAATGAATAGGGGAAACCCGCGAATCGGTGATTCCGCCTATAGCCCCTCTGGGACCATCATCGCTAGGACCTCTCCGTTGCAAATCAGCTCGACGTCCTCTGGGATGCTGATTCCGTTCGCCCCCCATGATGCGCTGACAGCCTCACCGATCTTTGCGTAGTGCTCGCTCTCAATGACCCCGTTCATGGTTGCCATGTCTGGCCAGATGGTTCCAGCGACTATCCTCTCCCCATCAGCGACCAGAGCCCCCCTCAGGCACCCGTTTTCCATAGCGTACTCGAGGAAGTGCTCCTTCCAGACGCTCACCATTTCTTGTGTTACTTCGTTTCCTCCGGTCTTCACGACCCAATACCTCGCAATTGGCATGCCAATCCTTCGGACTGACTCGGTATAACGATTCCTACGGTAAACCGTACCATGAAGAGCCGCCTAGCCCAATGGATCCATTGAGGGTAGCATGGCTGATAATAAGGAACGAGATTGGAATTTGAAGATGTCAACAGAGGCCATACATGCCGGGGAGATGCATGATCCCTCGGGAGCCCACATAGACCCAGTTCACATGACTTCGACATACGTTTTCGAAGACGTAGATGCGATTGGCTCCTGGGCCAGGGGAGAGAACGAAGCCCACGTCTATTCCAGGGTGGGGAATCCGAACAGGAAGGCACTATCTACGAAGTTGGCTGCTCTTGAGGGATTCGGCCTGGACTCTCCCGTTTCGGCGGAGATATTCGCTTCTGGGATGGGTGCAGTCACCGCCTCCATCATGGGATTTGCTGGCTCCGGTGATCACATCGTTACCCAGTCCGTNCTCTACGGGACTACTAACCACCTAGTGCGAGAGGTCCTTCCAAACTACGGAATTAGCAGCTCCAGAGTACCTCTTATGGAACCTGGTATGCTTGAGGATGAGCTCTCAGCCAAGCCCAATGCCAAAGTGGTTTACATTGAGACGCCGGCCAACCCGACAATGGCTGTCATCGACATCCAGGCGACCGCCGATATCGCCCATGCGCATGGGNCCAGAGTCGTCGTGGACAATACCTTCGCTACCCCAATTCTGCAGAGGCCCCTGTCTCTTGGCGCTGATGCTGTCATCCACAGCACTACCAAGTTCATCAACGGCCATGGGACGGTCATAGGGGGTGCTCTTGTTAGTCGAGATTCCGACTTCATCGAGAACGGAGGCGGGGCACTTGTCAGGTACATGGGAGCGGTTCCTAGNGCTCTCGATTGCTGGCTTACNGGGATTGGCCTCAAGACTCTCCCGCTTCGAATGCGCGAGCATTGCTCCAACGCTCGTGTGCTTGCAGAGTACCTGGACACTCATCCAAAGGTCGTNGAGACATACTGGCCCGGCCTGGCTGGCCATCCTCAGCATGAAGTCGCCNCCCGGCAGATGGATGACTTCGGTGCTATGCTGTCTATTGAGTTGGGGGGCTACGACTCCGCCTGCCGTTTCATGGATGGTCTAGAGATGGCATCCCTTGCCGTGAGTCTTGGCAACGTGGACACCTTGGTGCAGCACCCTGCTTCTATGACTCATAGGCTTTGGCCCCCAGAGGACCGCCTCGCAGTCGGCATCACTGATGGGCTAGTCAGGATATCCGTCGGACTCGAGGATCCGGCCGACATTTTGGTAGACTTCGAGCGAGCACTCTCTGGTGTCTGAGACTACTCCCCTATCAGCTGGAAGAAGCCGAATCTGGGCTCTATGATTTCGCCTCGATTGTCACGCAGGTCCTCTATCGCGTCTTCCGCCTCTTCCCTTGAGGATCCGGAGGATGTGCAAGCACCCACTAGTGCATCGTACTCGACCAATGTCCCGGAAGCAGATGACAGTGCCTGAAGAATCACCTGGCTAGGATCAGAACCCTCAACCGCGACCTCAGCCGGGCTCTCGGTATCGCTTTCCACGGGTTCGCTAGCGAACTCCTCTATCGACTCCGCTCTACCGCTGGCCGTGGATAGTGCCTTTAGCACCCAGACCCGATATGCCTCTGTGTCGAACTCCTGGTAATGGTTCCTAGAGCTGACCAGGCCTCTGATCAAATCTTCGGGCACCCCTGCGTCGCTTAATGCGGAACGCTCAAGCTCGCACCCTATCGATGCCTCATAAGCCGACAGCCTCCTTAGTGTGGCATCGGAAGCCTCGACCAGCCAAGACTTGTAAGCGTCTTGTTCAATGACGGCGAAGCCCTCCGCTCGAATGGAAGTGAAAACCCCCCCATCCTCGTTTTCGCTCCATCGCGCCCTTCCAACCATCGCTAGTAGGAACCTGTCTCCGGACTCGAACCTGGCTAGTAGCTCTTCGACATCCGGGTGAAGCTCGGGTTGGAAGGCTGCGACATTGAAGTAATGGGCACCAGAGGGGTCCCTGATCTGGCCAGAGTAGTAGGGTCCACTGTCTGCATCCCTCCTCTCTAGTCTGTCAATGACCCCACCAACGAGGCAACGGTTCACCCTCGCCCCAAGTTTGGTCACCACGAAGGACGGGTCGTACTCGCCAACCCCCTGTTCGACCAGAGACGCCTCCGAGTACTCCTGTGCGAAGATTCGTACTGCGCTCTGACGAACCCTCCCGGTGGAGGGGGCCGTCATCATATCTTCACCCCCCATCTTTCCATGACAGCCTTGGCTGCTTCCTCGGGCCCCAAGTCCTCAATCTCCAGTGAGTCTGCAAGAACCATTGCCCCGTAGTCATCAATTCTGGAATGGCCCTGCACGACCATCCTCCTAGCAAGGACCCTGGTCCTGAGCGTGGATACGAAACCCGCACGGCCGTTCTTCGATATCTCTTCCTTAACCTCGTCAATACCCATTCCCAGGAATGACTCGGCGGGCTCTCTTGACACAAGAAGGGAGGCATTGGAAACTCCGTCGTCTATGACGAACCTTAGCCTCAGGTCCTCTTGCCCCCTCTGAGCACCGTGCTCCGAGCAAGAGCTTTCTCTCAGCACCCTTCGGCACTCTGGACACCTCTCGATAATTCCGCAGTCATCTCTGACGGCCACAATCGTTCCCGTGGTCATTATCCCTCGCCTGGATCCCCCGTTCACTAGCGCTGAAAGGCCTTCTTCGACCCAATGACCCTCTGGATCTATCCTCTCCCATGGGGCATCGGAGAGGTTCGAAACCTGCTCGATGTTGTCCACTACTAGATCCGGTGATCCCTGCCAGAACTGAACGCGACCCCCTTCTATCCTGATGAAGTCCCCCGGGCTCGGATCGAATTCGCACCATGCCGTTAGCCTACCCCTGCCACTCGGATCAAGAACGTCCCCGCTCCTGACGACCTTGGTGCTCCCGTCATCCGACTCGAAGCTCCTCTGGTTCCAACTCTCTACCTGAAGTGTGATCGAAATGTCCCTCATCCCATTCCTGAGACCCGAAATGGCGACCTTGTCAGAATCTGCCAACTGGCTCATTTCCGGGAATGATGTGTCGTGGAACGGCTCTATCACCGTCCCGTCGTTGACATTGATTTCCGGGGTTTCCCTGAACTTCCTGACAGATGCCCCGACCAGTTTGACTAGTGCCCCCTCTTCGTGTTCAAACTCTTTCCAGGATAGGAAACTGATGCTCCCGCTTTCGTCGGCAAGCCTTCCCCTAACTACGGGAATCTGTCCACTTCCATCCCTTCTTACAATTACGTCCGGCTTGGTTGACATCACCCTTGCGATTATGTTTACGAAGCCTTCAACTTCAGAGGCCTTCGAAATGCTGATCGGCTCATCTCCTACGGGGGGCGCCGAAACCCCTCCCTCCTTCAGAACGGTGACTCTAGTGGTCCTGTTGATGTTTAGCGACCTTTTGTCGTTCCACTCATTTACGGATGCCCCCTCGAGCCGCACGATTGTCCCGGGAACCAGGCTTGCCCCCTTGTCCCCCCCGTCTTTGTAGTCCCATCTCACCCTCTCGGAGCTGGCTTCCCAGGGGTTGTCTTCTATCCATCCGAAGGCAATCTGGCGCTCTTCGCCCCTTACCATTTGCGTCCTGGGCGTGTAAGAAACCACTGAGACCTCTATTGTAACGTTCCTGTCATCGGCCCCAAGCTCCTCGAATCTACTAACTTTAATCTCCTCTCTGACTGGAGTATTGACCCCGCTAGTCACCTCCCTTCCAGTGGACGCCTGGAACTTCCTGATCACTGATCTGAGAGCGTCCTCCGGAGGAATCAGGAACTCCTTTTCGTATCTCTCGAACTCCTGTCCAATTTCCGAATCGTCCGCTTCTGGGCACTCTTGCTTGACAACTGCTATTTGGCTTGCATAGTTCTCTTTGTTGGTCATTCTATCACTCATTGTCGGAGGATATGGGCAATGGGCCTATTTCAACCAGCGACGAACCAAGGTAGTTTGACACACGACGTGACGTTGTTAGAGAAACGATTGTCGGTGCATGTTGGGGAAGACTCGGCACCTCATTAACCTCCGGAGATGGCAGTTCGCATCGGCGGTCTTTGAACGTGTCCATGGGCAAGTCCAGAACACCGACGCGGTTTTCCCCTTGGACCTCTTCCAACGATTCATGCCAATCGGAGAAATGTGCAGGTTTGGCGTGGTTACTGCTTCCGATAGGGCGAGCTCAGGGGAGTATGAAGATCTGAGTGGGCCCGCGATTGTCGCCTTCCTGGAGGAGGCCGTCTCCTCCGATTGGGAGGCAGTTACTTCTGTGGTGGCAGATGATAGGGAAGCCATAGAGCTAGAGATGATCAGGCTATGCGACGAAGAGGGATGCTCAGTCGTAATCACAACAGGAGGTACTGGGCCGGCTCCTCGTGACATTACCCCGGAGGCAACCGAGTCAGTTTGCGATAGGATGCTTCCCGGTTTCGGGGAGCAGATGCGAACGGTCTCGATGAAGTACGTCCCGACGGCCATGCTTTCACGCCAGACTGCTGGGATAAGGGGGTCCAGCCTAATTATGAATCTCCCCGGCTCGCCACGTTCAATCCGTGAGATTCTGGATGTCGTTTTCGCTGCAGTTCCATACTGTGTCGATCTTATCGGTGGCCCCTATATTGCAACCGTTCCGAGTGTCGTGGATGCGTTCCGCCCACCACATGCCCGACGCGAATGATTCATCCGGGGGTCTCCAGTCGGCGGGTTATGGCGAAGGTAAAGTCGGGCCTGGGAAGCAGCGATAGGAAGAAGGATCAGTTGAGGGAGGTCGACGTCAAGCTCGACTTCACACCAAACGCCCTCGCATCGCTCCTCTACAGCCAGGGTGATACCCAGGTTCTGGTGTGCGTTACTCGGGCGCCATCACTCCCACGCTGGTTCCCCCGTGACTCCGACAGGGGATGGGTCCACGCAGAGTACTCGCTGCTGCCCGGCTCCACCGACACCCGATTTAGGCGCGAGAGGGGTGGTGCCAAGGGGAGGACCATGGAGATAGAGAGGCTCGTAGCCCGCTCCTTGAGGGGTGCTGTCGATTTGGAAGAACTAGGCCCCATCGCTCTGACGGTAGACTGCGACATCCTGAATGCAGATGGTGGGACAAGATGCGCCTCCATAACGGCGGCCAGCATAGGCCTACGGCTAGCCATTCGTAGGCTGATCGCATCCGGGGAATGCCTCCCCAAGGACAGGCGACTAACCCGGGAGCAGATTCGAAAGGGCGCCAAAACCCAAGAGCTCAGCAGAGATGAGATGGAGGAGCATGAGACCTCTGTCATGCCCATGGACGTCGCGGCACTCAGCGTCGGGATGGTTGAAGGGATGGTGGTAACGGACCTTGACTACGTTCTGGATAGCAACGCAGATGTCGACATGAATGTAGTAATGACCAGCTCAGGGGCCTTCGTTGAGGTCCAGGGAACGGGGGAGGAGGCAACCTACACCCGTGAAGAGCTAGACTCTCTGATCGAGGCTGCCATGGACGGCATCTCGAAGCTCCATTCCATCCAGTCAAGCATCCTCGCAGATGCAAGCTGATGGTGGGACTGGCCGGACTTGAACCAGCGGCCTCCGCATCTTCAGTGCGGCGCTCTCCCAGCTGAGCTACAGTCCCCGTAGCAAGCACGCCAACGTGGCCTCGTCTTCAAGCCTTCCGCGCGCGAATCGACTAGAATATGTCATCATCGTCAGCGTCTTCTTCGAAGGAAATCATTCCCTTCCCCTTGCTCGGGCTGGCCTTCGCAGGGGCCTTCTTCGCAGGGGCCTTCTTCGCAGGGGCCTTCTTCGCTGGTACCTCTACGCCATCCATCTGAGCCTTCCTCGCAGCGGCTGCCTCTTCCTCTCTTCGTTTCAACTCATCCGGGTCTATGCCCTGCTGGGCGGCCAGTTTCGCTCTGCGATCGTCCCTAGCCCGAATCTCTAGCAGCCTTTGCCTGGCCTTGTCGTAATGCTGGAGCATGTACATAGCATCATGCTCGAGCAGTGGCGAGTCAGAGATGATGGTGATGTCCATCCAGTCACCTTCCTCTGCGAGGGACTCCGCGAAAGGCTCGAATTTCAGGTCTGACTTCTTTATCTGCGTGTAGTGGAGGGCATTGCCCATCCTGTGCTCGACACCGGCGAAGTGACAGTAGAAGGTAGAGCCACCATAGGTCTTCCTCGCTTGTTCGAAGAGTTCGGCGTAGTCCTCGCTGGTCCTCAGCCTACCGTGCCCGCGTGCGTGAATGTGCCCCATGTTGAGTACGGGGACAGTTCCTTCGACGTGGTTGCAGACCTCCAATACCTCCTCGACAGTCCCCCATAGCTCCTGCCTCCCGGAAGTTTCGATCCCCACCAGGGAAGGCTCAGCCTCGTGCACCCACGGGAAGGCCGAGTAGTCCTCCTCTTCCTCTTCGTCCCCCCATACCTCTCTAACTCTATCAACCACTCCGGCCATCACGTTCGCAACTTGCTCATTTGCCTCGTCACCGGGCTCGTATTCGCCATATGGGCCAACGTGGAATGTGAGGTGCCTTGCGTTGACTATCTTGCCAGCCTGCAGGCTAGTCTCCATCTTTGATAGGGTTCGATTTCGCTCTCTCTTGCTCCCGAGAAGCTCCGCGTAGTAAGGCCCGTGCATGTTCATCTCGAAATCGGACTTCCAAGACAGGATTCCTGCCTGCCAGTATTGATCGAAGTGCTGAGGCTGAATGGTCCTAACTGTCTGGACTTCCATTGCATCCAGTCCTAGGACCGTGATGTCGTCCATTCCCTCTACAATGGTCCGGCCCTTGCAGGAGAGGGGAACTCCTGCGGGCCCAAGTTTGAGTGGCATCCCTTGGTCCTCGCGGGTCCGGCCGAAAGGGTGCCCCTTCAAAAGGGGTTTCCGCTAGTGGCCACAATTAAGCCAATGTCACTCTAATTTCCGACTGGCAGCAGCCTCTATTCCCGAGGGCCCAGGACCCGAGTTTGGTAACTCGCTCAGGAATCCAGCCAGCCATCTTTCTGCACTCGTCGCACCCTCGATCACTGCCTCGAAACCACCCAATGAATGCTCTACTCCTACAAGCCCCCTGCTCTCGTCAAATGAGCAAACGATAGGCACGAGCCCGCTCTCCCTGATCTCCTTTAGGATTTCACTGGAACCGGTCCCCTCTATTCTGGCGATTTCACCGATTACTCCGTTCTCAATGAACAGAATATGGACTTGCCTTATCCTTTCAATTACAGAACCCCACGACTCTTCTATCCGACTCCCGTCATCTGGCTTGTCTACGATCATCACTGTCCTGATCCCCTCTAACTCGGCGAACGCCATGGAAGCTCCCCAAGCAGATTTTCTAGCCCCTCCTTCAAGGACGGTGGATGATGTGGTAATGAGCCATTGAGCTGAACCAAGCTCCCCCCTCCAGTCAATCGCACCCTGGTCGAACTCACCGCTACTGGATCCCTCCTCGGGGATCACGTAGACCCCCTCGGACCCGAGGGAAACTGCCTCTCTCGTTACTCGCGAAGCAGCATCGCTTCTATCCGGCCTCCCGAGGCAGACTATCCGGAGGGCACCTCCTTGCACAACCCTCGCTATCGTGTTGGAGTGAATAGGGTTGCCTAGTCCAACTTCCAGCGGAGTATCGCAATAGCCCCGCCCATTCCATGTAGCTGCTGACCCGAATCGTGGTCGGTGGATGCTTGGATGACCCTTCCACCCGACCCCTCTACCTCGTCCGCTACGGCTACCCACTCGCTTTCCCCCTCCTCCGTCCTGAGAAGGGAAGCCTCGATGACCAGGGTCTCCACTGCGCCTTGCTCTGCAGCGTTGGCGACTTGCCTCAGTCCGTACGTCACCGCACCGTCGATCGAAATCCTCCTCAATCCCTCCTCTATGGCTCTGACCTGCTCCACCATGGCATGCTCGCCCAGCAAGGAGTCAGCTAGGCCTTCTGCTAGGACCTCATTGGCCGCTGCTCTTCCTCCGATCGAGGTTGGAGCGTTGACGAACATGTTCTTCGCACCCAGGCTCTTGAGATCATCCTCGAAGCCCTCCCTGGCCAAACCTGGCCCGCAAAGGACGAGTGGCATTTCGTCCGGAAAGACCATCCTGGTCTCCTTCGCTACCTTCTCGAAGAACTCCTTCCGAACCGCAGAGGAGTCACCGGTCCTCTTTCCCCCTCCCCTAAGGCTGAAATTGGATACGTCTCGAATCCCGTGAGAGGCGACTTCGAAGATCAGGACCTCGTCGTTCTCTACTACTATCAGGCCGGCCCTTGCCTTGTTGCCCGATGCTACGGCCTCTTTGATCAGCGACCTGTCCATCCTCGAGAGGCCGCCTTCTCTGGAAACCTCGATCTCGTCCCCAACTCCGACAACGTGCGTATGGTGGCTTCCGATGTCGATCCTGGCTTCCTTAATCACACCGTGAACCCTCAGATTGTCTGTGAATGGCTGGAAGGCGGTTTCTGATGCTTCAAGAACGATCCACATCGGCTTCCTCTCTGCGCTCTTCGCCCGACCGTCTTCCTTGGTACCGGTTGTGGAGTCCCTTCTGTGGGACAGCATCCCCACTAGGCATCCCGAGCCGCACACCTGTGAAAGGACCCAGAGGTCATCCTCGCTCTCTATCCTGACCCTGACTCCCTCGTCCAACCACTTTATGCGACGCATTGCTGGGCCCTCCGTCACCTTCCGAGAAGGCCTCCTCTTGAAACCTTCATCGGTGATTACTTCCGGCGATGGCCATGCATGCGCCCGCCTACTGGGGGATCGCGGGCAGTCCGATTTCGCATTCCCTGACCCCAAGGCTGTTTTCGATAGTGGGGGAGTCAATGGGTATGGGGCAGGCCGAGCAGATATTCATCGAAGCCAGTGGAATCGAGGACTTTGAATCGCAGGCCTCTATTCTGGAGGGGGAGCTCTGGCTATCCTGCACTGCCCCTCTGAAGCACTCCCCCCAATCGAGATTGGGTGTGAGGGGGCCCGATGGCGTCAATGCAATCAATCAACTCATGAGGTCGAACGGACGATGGGAGGGGACGAGCACGGACGGGGCTGGCTTTGTATCCGCTTGCAGGCACATAGGCGTGGAACCGTCGGAATCCATTCTCAGGATGAGAGGAGGCGGTTCAGCCGCACGCTCAATCGCGGCAGCATGGTCACTTGAGGGGGGTTCTATTGTCCCAGAGGAAGGACGCAGGAAACTCGTCGAAGGGCCATGGCAGCCAAGCATACTTGAGTCTGGAAATGCTGACATTTCGATAGATCTCGATGCAGCCCCAGCAGGGGGCGAATCTCTGGAACTGGAGGCCAAGATTCAGGTTTCCATATCCTACAATGAGGACTCGTCGAAGGAGGACTTCGCCGTCATCATGGTAGCCGCACAGCATCTAGAGGCATGGGGCTCCCTGTTTGCCCCCTCTAGGAAGGAATACCTCCCCCGTCTGGACGAGTTACTGTCCCTTCTATGACTCAGAGCCCTCGTAAGCAGCACAGGGAACTAGGGTCAGAATACCGCTAATGGCTAGAATCATTCCTATATCTGGTATGGGCTCGAAATTAGCCGAATCCGTTGACATCCAGAGGTACATCGTCAAAAACAAAGCTCCGGATGCTAATGCACCACCGTGCCATGGCCGCATCGGCCCAACTTCCATGCCCATTACTCCTGTCATTAGGAAGACTACGACCCCAATCAGGCCAATCGCCAATCCGGCCTGTGCGATAGTCTGCTGATCGGAGTCCAATTCTGTCACTATCTCAGTTCCATCGGAGTCCTCGTCCAGAAATTCGCCTTCCAGTGCCCCGTCTATGGTTCCGAACATGAACATCGTGAACAGGGCAAACAATACCCAAAGTGGCCCCAGACGATTCTTCATGGCCTCTTCATCCAATCCCAATGCCTCATCGTTGAGAGCCATTGCGGGTAGGTAGGCAATGCCTCCTACCATGATTAGCATGAATACTGCCCAGAAGATCATTTCTGGATCATCCAAAACCACAGACAATACGCACATCGCGGCTGGCAAGCCAAAAGTGGCGATCATCCTTGCATGGGGGACCGAAAGGAAAAGCGCCAATCCTGCCATTCCCGTAATAACTGGGAATAGGTATTCCACTCCACTAGCATCTACAGAACCCCAGTAGGTGAAGGCGGCAAAAACCCCCAATTGCGCTAGAGCCAGCAGGCTCGGCACCGAGAGGTCGATCGTTGGTATTTTGTACATGGCTTCGTCGCTCATGACCGAGCCTCTAACCTTCCAAGTATATTATTGGAGGCACCATTTTCTATTCAAAGTGGGATGTTTCCGTGCTTCTTGGGCGGGACCAGCTCCCTCTTGGTTAGTAGCGGCTTAATCGCCCGGGACAGTGCGCTCCTGGTCTGAGATGGCTCAATCACGTCATCCAGCCAGCCATGCCTAGCGGCTACGTAGGGGTCCCCGAACTTCTCCCTGTACTCCTCGACGAGCTCACCGTGCCTGCTGGCACTGTCATCGGCCTCGGCTAGCTCTGCCCTGTGGATTATCTTCACCGCGCCCTCGGCCCCCATAACGGCCAACTCTCCCGTCGGCCACGAAACGTTGTAGTCGGAACCAAGGTGCTTGCAGCTCATCGCCAGGTAGGCCCCCCCGTATGCCTTCCTGGTGACCACCGTCATCTTGGGCACGGTCGCCTCTGCGTATGCGTAGAGCAACTTCGCTCCGTGCCTGATTATCCCTCCCCACTCCTGGACGGTCCCGGGCAGGAATCCCGGCACGTCCACGAAGGTTACGATAGGGATGTTGAAGCAGTCGCAGGTTCTGATGAATCGAGCGGCCTTCACCGATGCGTCAATGTCCAGGCATCCGGCTAGCACGGACGGCTGGTTCCCGATTATCCCGATGGAATGCCCATCCAGCCTCCCGAACCCAATCACGACGTTCTCCGCGTACGTAGGGAATATCTCCATGAACCTCTTGTCATCGACAACCTGCTCTATCACCTTCCTCATGTCATATGGCCGGTCAGAGTCCTGGGGGACGAGCTTCTCCATGCCCTTGCACTTCCGAGTCGGCTTGTCCCCGGTCGAGATAATCGGCGGCTCTGCAAGCGTGTGGTCTGGGAGGAAGGAGAGAATCTCCGCGACTAGGTCGAACGCCCCGGACTCGCTCTCTGAGACTAGGCATGCCACCCCGCTCCTGCTAGCGTGCTGGCCCGAGCCGCCCAGTGTCTCCTCGTCCATCTCGCCCTCGATGATCTCCGGGATTACGTACGGGCTCCTCATGAACATCCTCCCCCGATCCCTCCCGAGGATCACGAAGTCAGAGAGCCCTGCGGCGAGTGCGCTCGTGCCCGACACCGTACCTAGGACCACCGATATCAGGGGGATCTTGCCCGAGCAGGCAACCAGGATCTCCAGAAGTTCCCCGGTTGCCCCCAAAGAGGTCACTCCCTCGTGGGCCCTCTGCCCGTCCCCATCCCAGATTCCCACTATGGGGAGTTGGGATTTCTCTGCGAAATCGGCGACCTTAGCAATCTTCCTGGCATGCATCTCGCCCATGGTCCCTGAGAATACCGAGTAGTCCTGGGAGAAGCAGGCCACCCTCCTGCCGTCTATCATCCCGTGGCCTGCTACCACGCCGTCTCCCAGCGGTGTGTGCATGTGCATTCCATGGTCACCAGATCGGTGTTTCACGAATGCGTCGAACTCGACGAAGCTACCATCATCGAGCATCCCAAGGACCCTCTCTCTAGCGGTCTGAGCCCCGGTCTCCCTGAGCCCCTTCACCGCTCGGCGGTCACCCGGAGAGTCCGCCTCACGCCTCATCGCACCTAGCTCGTCGCTGGGCGTGGACCTCGCCATGTCCGCTCCAAGCGCGAGCCGGTTCATCAGCAAAGCGGCTGGCTATTCCCTTGAGAAGGGGGGGTTCTCGCCGACAAGATCCCTCTCCCAACCCGCCGAGACGCCCTCGGGTCCGC
This sequence comes from Methanobacteriota archaeon, assembly GCA_002725315.1. Lineage (GTDB taxonomy): Archaea > Thermoplasmatota > Poseidoniia > Poseidoniales > Thalassarchaeaceae > UBA36. The sequence continues at coordinate 15,433 of PBOL01000025.1, forward strand.
TTACAGAGAGCAAGTGATGGAGCTTCACCAGAGCAGAGCCGGGAGGGCAAAGCGAACCGCTCCCGATAATCCCCATCTCCTGCTGTTCCCTTCCCTTCGAGTATACGTTCATGTTCACCGGGCCATGAATCGTCTGTGCCACGACCACCACGACACCTCCCTGGGCGATGTGGTCCTCCAGCATCACCCTGAGCCTGGTGTTCTCGAGGCTATCGCTCTCCGGGTCGGAAATCGGCAGGTGCCCAAGACCAGTTCCATGGAAGAGCAACGCGTCGAAGCCCGCGTCTATTGCGGCCTGTACCAAATCAGGGCTGAGGTGGGGGTCCGAGATGAATTGGGCTATCCTGACTTTCTCGTCGAATAATGAGGGCGATATCGCTTCGACCCTAGCGTCGTGCGCCTCCGGTTGGAGGTCTATCTCCGGACCACCCCTGCCTATGACTATCTGGGCCAGAGGGTCCTGGTTTATTGGCTTGAACGCGTCCCTCCTGGACGAGTGGTATTTTCTGCTTGCACAGCCGGGTAGGACAGCGCATCTACCATCTGATGACTCTGCATGGAGGATCACCACAGACGAGTCGCGGTCGCCAGAAGGCTGCGGGCCGTGGGCAGCCCAGTGAACGGCGGCAATCAGGTTCTCCGATGCATCCGAAGAGCCCCTGTCGGGGGACCTCTGGGATCCCGTGAGAACAATCCTGCCAGGTGGCCTCCCCCCCTGGCCCGACCAACCGTATGACATCGCTGCAGCCGAGATGTGCAGGGTATCAGTCCCATGTGTGATAACGCACCCAACTGCTCCTTCTGCGAATGCCTCTTCTGTGGCTCTAAGCATCCTGTTCCAATGCCTAGGCCTTAGGTCGTCAGACCACATGTTGCCTAGCTTTACCGCCCTGATTCTAGCGATCTTCCTCAGTTCGGGGACAGCTTCCAGTAGCTCATGTGGGTCGAACCTGGCAGTCACGGCACCGGTGGCATAGTCCACCTTGCTGGCTATCGTGCCTCCGGTGTGGATCAGGTGCACGAGGGGGAGCGACTCGTCTTGGGGCTCCTCGGTAGTTTCCGGTTCAGATATTTCCGGGGCCTCTTCCATCTCCTCAACCGATTCTACGTACGACTCGGGAAAGGATACGTTGTATCCGTTCTGAAGTTTCATCGTCACCAGGCCCTTCCCCGATGGAGGCAGCGCGATTCCAAGGTGCTCAGCCTTGCCAGACCAAGTTTTCACGACCAGCCTGATCGGGGTCCCAGGCTTTTGCCATCCCTCCATGAATATCTGGGGGCGGAATCTAGCCAATGAAGGAAGCGGAAAGGAAGGACGCTTTTCTCACATCTCCAATGACTTCGTCCGGGAGCACCTCCAATTTTCTCAACAGCCTTCATATCGATTGTTGCCTGTCGGGTTCCATGCCAGATTCCAGCCGAGCACAGTTGATGACCGAAAACTCCAGATTGCCTCCAATCCTGATTCTCTCCCTCCTAGTATTCTCCATTATCGCGCCTTCTGTAACGGCTTCAGGGTCCATCCTCCTGTCCTCGGACTCCTATGCAGAGGAATCTTCTATCGGCCATCCAGCGAATTATACCATCACGGTAGAGAACGACGGTACCACGGATTTGTCAGTGACCCTGTCTCTTTCCCAGGCAAGTACCTGCTCTGGATATACTTCGTCCCTAAGCACTTCAACACTCACGCTTCTCTCAGGCACATCGGGAACATCTACCCTGAGTGTTAGCGTCAATGGAACAGCCACGGGCAACTGTGATACCACGGTCACAGCAACTGGCTCCGATTCCAGCGGAGGCTCAGTGACAGATTCCATCACTGTCGAAACAACAGGAAATCCGTCTTGGCCCTCCGGCCACACGCGGTTCGTTTACATCCGAACTGACGATTCGGGTGCTAATGCACAAACCCCGTACACTCTGGAGTTCTCAGCACCCCCTATGTCGGACGGATCGCCTTACAATATGCACCAGTTCTGCAACGACTCCAATGGCGATGATGATGATGTCTGGGAGGCCTTCGTTCCGACCGACTTTAACAGCGTGACTAGCTGGAGCGTCGTGAACGTGAACGGGATAACTCTCGGGCAGTACGTCTCTTACAACCTCACCGACGCAGAGGGAGGTGCAATGACATACCCTATGGTTACCTTCGAGCAGAACACCTCCGCCTCCGGTCACGTGGCATCGACGCTCTCAGACTCCGAATACTACGCATGCCACTCGCCCCCCGATGACGGGGACGATGACTCGGACCAATATTACGACTCATCCGGGATGGGGATAATCGAGTACGACAGCCAGTCACCCTCTAGCTCCCAGTCTTGCACTAGCAACTACTCCTCGTGCCCTCTCAACATCACGTTGCTAGAGGACGGATGGACAAACGTCACCATAGGTGCGTGGGGGCTTGGCAACCACGACACTAGCCTGGAGGTAATATCCTGGCTCAATGGAGTCCAGACAAACTCGTTCACAGTCAGTGTCAACGATTCCCAGCACATCGCAGTAACAATTCCGTTCCTGGTCGAGGCGGGCACATGCACCGTCGAGATCGAGGCGAACCTAAACAACGACGGAAACCAGACGTCGTGGAGCCAGTCGTGGGGTGACATGTGCGATGCCCTACCTGAGCCAGAGATCACCAGCGTGATATACTACCATTCAGATGCCAATGGCTACCAGTTTGTGGCAGACCTGTTCCAAGGCCCGGGTACAGAGGCTGCAACCGGTTTCCAGTGGGTCTACGCGAACGCCACCAACCTGACGGAAAACGAGTACTACCAACTCGCGGTCGATGTGCGGGTCGACGGGGACCACGTCTACAATGAGTCCCGCTCCCAGATGTCGTATGGCGGGAACTCAACGTTAACCACGAACGGAGGCTGGGAAGTCGACCAGTACGACTGCTACGTGGAGATTGATGTAGGGCTCTTCAACGAGACAGGCGTCGAGATGGACTCCCTCTCATTCAACCTCTCCGCCCCCTGCGAGGACCCGCCCGGGACCGACCTCACGGAGGTCTGGCTTCACCAGTCCTACTGGCTGTGGTGCGACGGCATCAACGTCGACCTGATGAGCGAGGAGGGCCCCGAGCAGCTCAACTCGAGCTACGAGTGCGATGATGGCTCCTATTCCGACGCATTCCACCTATTCATCGAGACGGCCAACCTGTCCGAGGACGACTACTACCCGATGGTCTGGCTATTCGTCGAGGTGATCGCCTCCGGTCCCGATGGGAACGATACCCTCGTCGACGACTTCGTCTTGCTGAAGGACGGCCAGGGCAACGTGGACGAGAACTACAGCACGGACCTCTGGCAGGTCAGCCCGTACCACTGCGGGGTGGAGCTCTACGTCGGGCTTTACTCCAACTGGACGGACGACGGGGCCTGGCCGATCGAGTC
>PBOL01000026.1 GCA_002725315.1 Methanobacteriota archaeon
CTTTTCCATGCCGGAAGCGGCCCCACTGATTCTTGTTGGGTTACTGGGTAGCTTCATCGTCGCGATGATGGTGGTAATTTCCGGTTCGATGAATCCAGCACTGATATGCGTGTACGCAGCTCTCGAGGGCCTATTCCTAGGGGGAATTACCTGGTTCTTCGAGGTCCCCCTCGAAATGCCAGGAATTGGAATATTGGCCGCCCTTCTAACCTTCCTCATTCTTGGAGCCATGATTGCTATCTACAGAGCGGGGCTAATCGCATGGGACAGGAATATTGCGATAGCTGTCAGCTCATCTGTAGCCGCAATTTTCCTGATATACCTAGTTTCATTGATCGGATCAATTTCCGGATTGTACCACGTTCCGTACATCCATGGTTCAGGCCCAGTCGGAATTGCATTCTCTCTCTTTGTTGTCGGCATCGGGGCTCTTTGCCTCGTGGCAGACTTCGACTTCATTGAACGAGGTGTGCAAAGAGGGGCACCCAAGAAGTTGGAGTGGAGAGCGGCATTCGGTCTGATGGTAACTCTGACTTGGCTGTACTTCGAGATTCTTAAGCTACTAGCCAAGATTGCAGCTTCGAGGCGCTAGAAGATGCAAGTCGAGGCGATACTAGGGCTTACTGCCGCAGGCTTAGCCCTCGGAATCATAGAGGGAATTAGGCCCGGCCCTCTCTTGACCATGGTAATCAGAGAGACACTAACCGGAGGATGGTCGGCCGGAGCGAGGGCGGCTTCCGCACCAATCTTCACTGACGGCCCACTCATTGTGGTAAGTGTTCTGCTGTCTGGGTGGATTGCAGAGCAGCCAACCTTACTCTTCCTGATTTCTATTCTCGGTGCAGGCTTCCTCGTCTGGTTCGGAGTGGACTGCTTCAGGATTGAGCCGCCCGACCCAGAATTAGGAGAGGCGGAGGTCACCGGGTCCTTCAGGCGAGGCGTTATCACAAATCTGCTCAATCCAAACGTGTACGTCTTCTGGTTCCTAATTGGAGGGCCACTGATGGCTTCTGCTGCTGACGAGGAGCCCCTCGCCCCTGTGGCATACGCCCTCTCGTTCCTGATCTCTATAATTTTAGTCAAGATGACGATTGCTTACTTCTTCGATCGTACCAGGGGGGCACTATCCCCACGAGCCTACAGAGGCGCTCTGGGCATATGTGGATTGGGGATGTTCGCATTCGCCATTGGCTTCGCATACCAGGCCTACGGATTGCTTCCTGATGCCTTCTAGCCTACAGGGTCTCCGGCCCTCCGAGCGGCAGAGGCTGCAGAGGCAAGTCTCTGAGAGTAGGACCAATCGCCATAGTTCCGTAGATTCCAATCTCCCCCCCTACGTTGTGAGCGTGCCCGAACCAAACCCTACCGTGCTGGTCAATGACTATGTCGTTGAAGTCGCCGAACCCGCCGCACCTGTTGTAGCCGCAGCCTTCCGAAGTGTCCAACGGGTCACCCCAGGCGTTCACCTGTACTGTTGTTAGGAGTGGCATGTCGCTGAAGGCGTCCGTTATCACGGTCAGGTAACCGTTCCAGGTGTCACCTCCCGAGTCACCTAGGTAACCTAGGGCTACCTTGCCAGCGCTACCAGCAGTTACAACTGGGAACCCGGTTCCGTTTAGGCCAATTGGGGGGGCGATCATAATCGGATCGCTCCAAGTGCCACCCTCGTCCTTCGAATATGAGTAGTAGGGCATGTTGTCGAAACCCATCCAGAAGGCGTGGACGTTATCTTCTGAATCAGTAGCGACCTGGGCCTCCTCGAAGTTCCAGGTCTCCGCAGTTCCGGTGTTCTCCGTGGGTAGGGGGTGCTCAGTCCAGGTTATCCCTCCGTTGGTGCTCCTGTATATCGAGTAACCCTCCCCCCCGTCGCATCCCCTATTTCCTCGGTAGAAGTTCCCGTTCTCACTCCCGGTAATGTGTCCCGTTAGCCCCCCGCTTTCGCAATTAGATGGGGTCCCCGGAAGCTCGGGGCCCCAAGTAAGGCCACCATCGTTACTTGCAGAGCAAACCGGATATGGGTAGTTCCCATTGACGCAGAAAACCCAGGTAGTCTGATGGAATGCTGCGGGGTATGGAGAAGATGCGATAGTCTGGTGGTCTTGAACCGACCATCCAGTCGCAACCGAAGGGCCAGTCCAACTTTGCCCCTCGTTGTCAGACCACTCAACGGTCATTCCTAGCAATGCATGCATGTCGAACTTCATGATACGGTCGGTCCAGGGGTCGACGTAGACATATGGGTCGTTGCTGTTGGCCACTGGCAGAAGGGCACTGTAGACGTCTTCGCAAACGTATTCGCTTATGTTAGACATCCCTACCATCCCTGAGCACCTTACTATTGCTGTTGAACCAGCAGCACCATTCCCCCAGCTTGTCATGTACAGGTTATCCGAGGATGTGACGCCAATGGTCGGTTCGAAGGTGGTCATTCCTATGCCGTAATAGGTACCAATAGCGCAAATTGGAGCATTGTCTCCGACAAGAACCGATGTTCCGTTGAATATGTCCGAAACCTTGGTGGCATCGGTGGCGTTTCCGTAGTGGTACCATGTGGTATTGCTTATTTCACCACCACTTTCAGAACAAACTGAATCGAAGACGCTGAAATCCTCTAGGACCTGCTCTTCTCCACCGAAGCATCCTCCTAGTGGGGCCATGATCAAGATTGAAACCATGCTCAGTGCCACAACTCGCATGTTGTACCGGCCGAGACCTTCCTACATCAGTTAAACGGATTGCTTATCCTAGAAGGAGAGTTGAGTTACCTCCCTCTGGCAGGGGCTCTAGGTAACTTAGCTCTCCGTAAAGGGCGGGCCCCTCCATCAGGGTTCCAATAATGGCCTCTTCGAATCCCGCTGCGTTGTGAGCGAGCGCTATCCACGGACGACCCTCGTCGTCTATCTCGACGTCGATGAAGTCCCCGAAGCCACCGCATCTCACGTCTCCGCAATCTGGAGTGATGTCAAGTGGGTCATCGGGATTGTTCACTGCCACGCTAGTGATGAGCGGCCTTTCTGAGAAGGAATCCGTCATTATCGCCATGTAACCCGACCAGCCTCCAGTGCCGTTCTCTTCGTCGTAGTCCTGGGCCTCACCGATGTATCCAAGGACGACCCTCCCTTCTGAACCTGCAAATATCGTCGGGAAACCGGTCTCTACGACGCCGGGAGCGGCGACCATCATTGGCTCGCTCCAAGTCTCCCCCTGATCCTGCGAGTTTGCGTACCAAGGCTTCAGGTCGTCTCCGATCCACGTTGCGTGGACGTTCCCCCCATCGTCAACAGCGGTAGCGACTTCGTGTGAATGCCAACCGTCTTGCATACCGACATCTGTTGTTATCGTGTGCTCCGTCCAGCTGTAACCCCCATCCAGTGAGCGATATACTGCCGGTCCTTCGCAGGAAGGGTTTCCACGGTATACCGATCCGTCTATTCCTCCGGCGACGTGCCCATGAAGGCCCGAGCACTGTGGGAAGCTGCTGCTTGGGTATCCAAGCCTCTGCACGTCCCAAGAAAGACCGCCGTTCAGTGAACGAGAGCACTGGGCGCCTGCCGCCGGGGAACCAGTGTTAATGCAATAGACGTAGATTACAGGGTGGAAAGCCGTAACTCCCGGTGGGGGCGGCATCGAGGCTATGCTCTGGTGATCCTGAGTCACGTAATACCCTTCTACCGGATATGGTATGCTCCAAGAATCTCCGTCGTTATCTGAAAACTCGACGAACATCGCAGCTAGGGCATGCATGTCGAACTTTACCAGCCTGTCAGTGAACTTGTCCACGTAGATGTAGGGGTCATTTGAGTTCGGCGTCTGCCCCGAGTCCTCATCAATTTGGCCGAACGGCCCGACATCCTCCCAAGTCTGCCCTTTGTCTGTAGATCTAATGATGTGGGTCCCGTCCCCCAGCCCATTCCAACTAGTGAAGAAGATGGCACCTGAAGACGTTACTCCGATAGTCGGCTCGAAGGTGTCGAAGCCCGTTCCATAGTAAGTCGCACTAGAGAAGAATGGTGTGCTGTTCCCAGAAAAATCAGCCGAGATATTGGATGCCAGAACTGCTGCAGCATCGGTTGCATCTACTGCCCACCTCTCTGACGGAGTCCCGGGGTAGTGGTACCAAGTGGTTATTGGTAACTCCTTGCCGAAGTCGAATGCGCCCTGGAAAACCTCCTTCTCTGGCTCATCCTCCCACCACACACATCCAGTCATTGCCGAGGAAAGCATCAGCAGGCACAGAAATTGGGCCGATTTCCTCATTCAATCACCCATCCACCCATTCTCCAGAACCGGAGGAACGGTGTCGAGTAGGGATTCCTTTGGGCTCTTCCACTCCATACCTAGTTCCCTCTCGGCGGGGGACGCGTCCCAGTAGAGCCTCTTTCCAAGATGCGTCCTAGCCCATGAGAGGCTAATTTTCGGATGGAAAATCGAGACAACCAGAGAAAGAAGGTAGGGGACCTGCCTTGTGGGCACACTGAGATCAGGATTTGCCTCCTTTATCGCCCGAGCGATTTCCTTGAACCACATCTGCCCAGATACAACGAGGTACCTTCCAGCATCCTTGCCTTGGCTAAGGGCCCTAACATGGGCCTCTGCCACATCCCTTACATCCACTATGCTGATGTGCATTGGTACCACGAACGGGATTTCTCTATTCAACAGAGTCATAACAAAAGATGGGCTTCCTCTGAGGTGCCTTCTAGAGAGCGGCGGACCCAATACGACACAGGGATTGATCGTGGCCATCTTCGGCCCGTTCCCGCCCTTGGAATCGTGCCAATCTCTGACCAGCCTCTCCGCACTGAACTTGGCTAGTCCGTAGGGGTTGTTATCGATGTTCGAGTCATCTGCCCATGTCTCTGTGGTAAGGACCTGCCCATCCTTCCACCTTTGTGGTCTAATGGCTGCGGTAGATGAAGTATGGACGAGGCACTCTACGGTACCAGACGAGTCTATCGCTCGAAGCACGTTTCTTGTCCCAATCACGCTCGGATCAACTATCTTCTCCTGTGGATTCTTTGCATTAAGAACCACAACTGCTGCTGTATGAATCACTTCCCTGCAACCAGATATCGCCTCATTGACCGATCCCGCATCCAAGAGGTCCATCTCTACAATCTCCAGGCTCCCTCCATTTCCCAGTGGAAGGGCTCTGAGATGCTCGACCCTTTCGGGGTCTGACGAGTCTCTGACGGTTGCCCTAACGGCCCTTCCCTTGGAAAGAAGATTGGCCACTATGTAGCTTCCAATGTATCCGCTGGCGCCAGTGACAACGACTAGTCCACCAGCATCATGGCCCTCTGGCATGTACATCGTTCCCTACGCGTTGCCTTTGTCTTTACGGGCATCAGAAAAACTAGGAGACCACCAGTTTGCTCGTCCCATGAGGCGCATTGCTGATGGGACAACGATTGCCCTGACTATTGTAGCATCGACGAACACCGCAACGGCCAATGCAAACCCGATTGATTTTATGATCATCACATCAGCGAAGATGAAACCGGAGAAGACTGCAATCATGATAGCAGCAGCCCCTGTGATCAATCTCCCTGAGGCTTGCAATCCCTCTGACACAGCTCGCGTGTTGTCACCAGTCTCGAGCCACGACTCGTGAATTCTAGAGAGCATGAGAACCTCGTAGTCCATTGATAGTCCGAATGTGATTCCGAAGACCAACGGGGGGACCATCAGATCTAAAGGCTGGGGGGTAAAGTTCAGCGGGCCAGCCAAGAGCCCGTCCTGGAAAACGATGACAATCAGTCCGAATGAGGCCGTAATGGAGAGCATGTTCATGAAAATAGCCTTTATTGGAACTAAAACGGAGTGAACTTGGAACCACACTAGAACCATCGTAACCAGAAGGACGAAGGCAAGAGCGCCTGGGATACGCTCACTCAGGTGTTCTTTCATGTCCACTTCGTAGGAAGTCCAGCTTCCCACGAGTATCTCCTCATTGCTGGAGGAGGTGAACATCCTTACATCCTTAATCAGCTGCTCCGCTTCGTCACTCCCACTTGGATATTCTATAGGGACGCTGATCATGGCAATCGAGTCCGATACGGTGGTCATCCACTCGGTACGCAGAACATCGGGCCATTGGTCGAAATCCGAGTCGAATAGTGAGGGATTGCAAAGTGGATGATCTACTCTCAATACTCCCTCCACGGTTGCCACACCATCGCACATCTCCGCAATTTCGGTTGAAAGAGACCTCGAGAAGGGATCCTGACCATCATCGAAAACTATCACCAATGGAACGACGGATGCCGTGAAGGCTGGGAACTCTTCCTCTAGTATCTCGTAGGCCTGTCGAGACTCAAGATCGGGAGGCAGAGTATCAAGGCCGCCAGCAGTCAACTCGACGTGAAGGAAGGGAACCCCCAATAACAGCAGAAGTCCCATGGAGGGAACCAGCCAACTGACAGGCTTCTTCATTACCTTCGTTGAGAACTCTTTCCAAAATCTTCCATCTTCTTGTCCTCCCGGGATCGGGACCGGGAGCCTGTCTATTCCATGTCCTATTGAGGAGAGCAAAGCAGGAAGCAGCGTTAGCGAGTAGATCAGGGCACCGATAACTGCTAGGAATGCCCCCATCCCCATGGATGGCATGTGCGTGGCGGTGAAGTAGAAAAGGGTGCATAGGCCAACCGCTACGGTTGCCCCAGAGAACAGGATGGCTCTCCCCGCGGTTTCCATCATCGTGCAAACGGCCCCCTCCACATCCTGCCCCTTCCCAAGCTCCTCTCTGAACCTGCTAATCATGAACAGGCTGTAGTCGATTGATACTGCTAGACCAATCAGGGTGATCATTGAGACAGAGTACTCAGTCATTGGGAACGACTTTGAGACGAAGTATGACATCCCAGTGGCTAGGGGGAACATGCACACTGCGACAACCATGGGCAATAGCGATGCTACTACCGTTCTGAAAACGAAGAGTAGGATGATTAGCGAAATGGGGATGCCAATTATCTCCGCCCTGATTTGATCCTCCTTCAGCATCCGATCGAAGTCCGAGTCAATGATTAGGCTCCCAGTAACCAGCACTTCCATCTCATTGCTTTCCACTGAACCCTTGATTGCCCCAACCTCCTTGGCAATCTCCTCTTCAGTCCCATTGAAACTCACGAACACGGCGACTCTGTGCCCGTCGCGGGAGACGTGCCGTGCAAGGTGATACGGGTCATCCGGTTCGTCATAAGCCAGACTGATATCTAGCACATCCAGAGAAAGCGAATCGAGGCCAATCAGGGAATCTCTTACCTCTTGCTCGAACTCGGTATCGTTCCACTTCAGAGATTCGTGGGTGAATATGTAGTTCACGCTGTTCGTTGAAACAATCGGCAACTCATCGTTCACCAGTTCCAGTGCTCTTCCAGATTCTATTGATGTCGGCGGGGAATTACCGTCTTCGAACTCGTTACCTTGGGAGATTAGTAGTACGGACAGGAGAATGGAGGCGAGAGAGGCTGCTATTACCAAGCGCCTACTTCGGTGAATGGACCTGCCAAATCTTGACAGCATTCCTTCCACAAACTCCGCCGATATTATGGCACTTATCTAGTTCACTAAATGCCGATTTGTTGTGTCCTCTACGTTGCTAGCGATGATACTGAATCAACAACTAGTGATGGGCTCGGGCCGCTTCCCGCTAGATCCTCCTTGCTAGCTTCCCCGGATAGGACCAGTATACCATTTACCCCTGCCCTCTCCGCCATCTCAATGTCCGTGTACAAGCGATCACCTACCATCGCGCAGTTGGATGGACTAAGTCCCATCTCCTCTATCTTGTGTAGGATCATCCCTTTGTTTGGCTTGCCACATACGTGAACCGGCTTGACCCCGGTTGTGGCTTCGAATAGGGCCATGTACGCACCTGAATCGGGCAGTCCTCCTTCGGGGGACGGGCATACGATGTCAGGGTGGCTAGACACCATTGGCACCCCCCTGTGAAGGTGGACAGAGGCCATCGCTAGCTTCTCGTAGGTTACTTCTGTGTCATACCCGAGAACCACGAACTCCGGATCGGCCGAATCGGTGGCAAGTCCGCTCTCCTCGAGCATCTCTCTCATCCCTTCGGTACCTACCAAGTAGGTCCTACTGACACCTTCCTTGGATAGCCACGATATCAGGTCGTGGGTGGATAGCAGTACCTCATCCCTGCTAGCGGCGATTCCCAATCCGCGGAGTTTCTGCAGATATTGCTCAACTGACTTGCTTGAGTTGTTTGATAGGAAGAATCGAGCAATCCCTCTGCTTTCGAGTCGATCTAGGAAATCGATTGACCCTTCGATCAACTCGTCTCCGAGGTATATTGTCCCATCAAGATCGAGAAAGACTGCTTCAATCCCTTCTAGAGACTCATTGACTCTCCCTTCCATTCTTTCACCTCAGGGCAGAATAATTGTCTTGAATAGGAACCACGGGCTCCACAGGGCCTTCTGTGCCTCCTTGTCGGCAATCATCCCCGTCATCATGTCGGCCATCTCTTCCTTCCTAGAGGCCTTCCCTACGAACCAGTTCATCACCCGCTTCCACTTCACTATCTTCTGAAGCCTATGCGAGTTAGTCAACTCCTTTCCTAGAGTGCTCCATAAGTCAGTCATATACTCTGTGGCCACTTCTTCCGGGAAACCTTCGGAATGCGCTTCTCTATCGAAGTACTTGGCTGTCATTTTCGCGGAAACCAGCCCGTTACCGATTCCTTCCCCAGTGAAGGGATCAACAAGGCTAGCCGCATCGCCTACGCACATCACCCCCGCACCGGCTGTCCTTCTGGGCTGGAATTCTGGCACTGGACCTTTTCTGGGTGAACCAAAGGGCAGTTGCCAACCTTTCTGAGAGCCCGGTACTAGTTTTGCGTTTTTGAAACGCTCTTTGAAGACCGGGTGTTCTTCAATTACCCACTTCTGCTTTTTCTTGAGAGACTTGTCGACTCCCTTCTGCTTTCTCTGCTCAGAGATAACCATCCCTATTCCGACATTCACAACTCCCTCGCTGACTGGGAACAACCAGAAATATCCTGGAATGACCTCGTCAATGAAGTGAATTTCAATCGGGCCTTCGCTGCCTTCGAATCCTCCCACACCCTCCCAGTACTCCCTGTAAGCACCGCAGTAGTGATCATCATCCCTCATCACCTCACCATGAATGCGTTCTACGAGAGCAGTTGCTACGGGGCATCGGTAACCCCCGGCGCCGATTGTCAATGGCGCTGAGAAGTGCAGAGTCTGACTTTCAGAGCCTCTCTTTCCGAAGTGACCGGACACTCCTGTTATCCTTCCACCATTATCGTGAACTTCTTTGACGTCAAAACCCTGGATTACCGAACCACCTGCTCCAGATACAAGTTCCACCGCTCTCTTGAACATCATGTAGTCGAATTGAACCCTTGGAAGCGAGTAGCCAGCCATTTTCTTCTCAAACTCCTCCTTTGGAAGCATTACCCTAACGCTGTTTCCGTTAGCACTACCGAAGACGATTGAATCGACCGTGAAGTGGGGCGTCTCCTCGATCATAGCTTTCACCCCAAGCTCCTTGACATGGGAGAGTGACTTGCCACCAACAGCGTCCCCGCAAGGCTTGTCTCTGGGCCATATCTCTTTCTCAATTAGAAGCACCTTGCTCCCATTCATTGAATGATATGATGCGGCTGCGGAACCGCACGGACCTCCGCCAACAACGATAACGTCGAACATGGCACGGTCCTCTGGAACCTGCCCGGTCTCGATTGGCTTCTCCCATGATTCCATCGTATTCGCCTATCCGATACCCACACCCTCATTCAAATTATGCCATGGGATTCATCCGTTGGAGTCCCTGCGCAGAGACATGGACGGCATAGTCTGGGTGGTGCAAACCACACTCCCCGGAGAGTGGCTTGAGCCTCAAGTTGGAGAATGGGCTTTCGAGTTGGTAGAGTCTGGACTAGCCGCCTGCGTGCAACGCGACTCGATTCAGTCTACCTATCGTTGGGAAGGAAACGTTGAGGTTTCAGATGAGTGGAGGATCCAGATCAAGACCTCTCAGTCGAAGGTTCAGGAAATATCCTCAGTGATTTCTCAGAAACACCCCTATGACACGCCGCAGATTCTGGCTTGGAAGGCCGATTCGAGCACTGACTTCACCAGTTGGGTTGAAGGCTGAATCGTCCAGCGTTGCCCGATGGGAGGGTGGGAATTACTTCGACCGGCGAAGAAGGTTCCCACGACGCGGTGGAGTTCTAGCAACCCAATGTCCACCCGTCCAAGGCTGTCGACTCTGTCTATCCTATTGGTGGGCGAGTTTCTTTTCGGCTTGGGTGACGCATTTCTGATTGTTGCAGGAGTAGGAAACACGCCATGGACAGTTCTAGCTGAGGGGATAGCAACGGTGATAGGTTGGTCAATTGGAAAGGCCACCTTCTTGGTAAGTGCAGCCGTACTTCTACTCTGGATCCCAATCAGGGAAGTCCCGGGAATCGGGACTCTACTTAATGCCATTATTATCGCTGCAACAATCGAACTCACTGTTGATCGTATTCCGGCTTCTGACGACATTCTGGTGTCCTTTCTCCAAGTCTGCTTGGGAATCCTGCTAATCGGCATTGGAAGCGCGATGTATCTTACCGCTAACCTCGGTCCAGGACCCAGGGATGGATGGATGACCGGACTTCAGAGAGTAACAGGGGTGCCGATTGGAAGAGTGAGAGTAACTATTGAGATCTCAGTATTGGTCATCGGCGTACTCCTAGGTGGTACGTTCGGATATGGGACTGTCCTGTTTGCATTTGCGATTGGTCCCGTAGTTGCTGTTTGCCTCGCGGCTGCGGGAAGAATAGGTTCCGAGGACTAGCTGTAACCCATCAAAAACAAATCTTCAATCGGGCAGGTTCATGTTGAAACACGCGTAGGACCATACATGACGGGGCATGGAATAATTCGTCGCTATCGAGAATTCTTGCCGGTAGACAACGAGACTCAGATAGTTTCTCTGAATGAGGGAAACACCCCGCTAATCGAAGCATCTAATCTAGTAAGTGCTCTTGGAGGGGGTTTCCACCTATTCATCAAGAACGAGGGACTCAATCCAACCGCCTCCTTCAAGGACAGGGGAATGACTCTTGCTGTTACCAAGGCTGCAGAAAGAGGGGCCAGAATTATTGTTTGCGCAAGTACGGGTAACACAAGTGCATCCGCAGCGGCATATGCGGCCAGGGCAGGAATGACTTGTGTGGTGCTGATTCCAGAAGGAAAGATAGCATACGGAAAGATGGCACAGGCGCTCATTCATGGCGCTCAGACACTTGAGGTGAGGGGCAATTTCGATGATTCTCTAGAACTTGTGCGAGCGCTCGGTGAAAGGGAGGATATTGAAATTGTGAACAGCATCAATCCATTCAGATTACAAGGCCAGAAGACTGCGGCCTTCGAGGTATGTGATGAAATCGGAAATGCCCCTGATATGCACTTTATGCCGGTAGGAAATGCTGGAAACATCACTTCTTACTGGATGGGTTACAAAGAGTACATGGATTCAGGAAAGTCCTCTTCTAAGCCTAGAATGATGGGGTGGCAGGCAGAGGGGGCATCTCCAATTGTACTTGGTGAGGTTGTGAAGTCGCCAGAAACTATTGCCACTGCAATCAGGATAGGAAACCCGGCAAGTTGGGAACAAGCCTTGGATGCTGCAAACGAGTCCTCGGGTAGAATTGACTGCGTAAGCGATGATGAGATCCTAGATGCTCACAGGATGCTAGCTAGGACCGAGGGGATTTTCGTAGAGCCTGCTTCTGCTGCCGGGATTGCAGGGATTTTCAAGAGCCACTCATTGGGGGAAATCCCAGAAGGCTCCAATGTGGTCGTAACTGTTACCGGACACGGTCTCAAGGACCCCGGAGTCGCGATAGACAACGCCAAGTCGAAATCCAAAGTTGTAAATCCCAATTTGGAATCTGTGCTTTCGGCTATCGGTCTTGGATGAGTACGATTATGTCCACCACACCAATCCGAGGCCATGACAGACAAGTTCTCCGACAGATCCTTTGACACTAGGGCGGTATGGTCTGGTACCAGAAACATAGAGGGCTCAGCAACCACTCCAATTTTCACTACCTCAACATACCAGCTTACCGATGAAAGATATCGAAAGTGGATGGAGACGGGGGGGCAGCATACTCTACTCTACAGCCGATACTCAAGTGTAAACTCGGAGGCCGTCTCTGCAAAGGTGGCATCTCTGGAGGGTGCCGAGGACGGAGAGACGTTCGCCAGCGGGATGTCGGCGATTTCTTCGACATTGTTCTCCTTGCTTTCCCAGGGTGATCACGTGGTCACGTCAGCAGATATCTATGGTGGGACATATGGTCTAATGACCTCAGAACTGCCGAGATACGGAATTGAGGTCACCATGGCAGACATTCGCGATCCGGCTTCGTTTGAGGCCGCGATTAAGGAGAACACAAAGGTACTCTACGTCGAGACCATTACCAATCCCGTGCTCAAGGTCTGTGACCTAGAGGCAATGGTCTCCTTGGCAAAGAAGCACAATCTGGTCTCAGTGGTGGACAATACCTTCGCTACTCCTTGGGCGTGCCGACCGGTTTCAATGGGCTTCGATTTGGTGATAAATTCTGGAACTAAATTCCTGAACGGGCATACAGATCTTACCGCTGGAATTGTAGTTGGCAGGGCAGACATGATCAGGGACGTGTTCCACTTCAAGACTAGGTTTGGCGGGGCTGCCGACCCACAAATGTGCTACCTTCTGGAAAGGGGGATGCGTACATTACACGCTAGGATGCCTATTCACACGTCCAACGCCGCAGAACTAGCACGGAGGCTCGAAGAGCACCCTTCGGTAGTTAGCGTCAACCACCCCTCCCTACCCAATTATGCTGACTACGAGGTTGCTAAGCGAATAGTTCCAAAGGGAACCGGGATGCTCTCCTTCGCTGTATCTGGAGGGGACGATGCTGCACTGAGGTTCGTTCGTGAGCTCAAGGTCGTTTTCGAGGCTACCAGTCTGGGAGGCGTGGAGAGCCTCGTGGAATGCCCGTTCAATCCCAGCCACTCTTTCGTTCCCGAAGAGGTCAGGCTCGAGGCAGGCATAGTTCCTGGATTCGTCAGGATGAGTGTTGGAATTGAGGACGTCGAGGACCTGTGGTCCGATATCGATC
This sequence comes from Methanobacteriota archaeon, assembly GCA_002725315.1. Lineage (GTDB taxonomy): Archaea > Thermoplasmatota > Poseidoniia > Poseidoniales > Thalassarchaeaceae > UBA36. The sequence goes on from PBOL01000026.1 coordinate 13,157, forward strand.
AGGCATTAGGGAAGGCTTGCTCATCCGTCTAGGGGGCCAATTCGTGGAAACCGGCCTTCTTCTAGCCACTCTCGCCTTCATTGTACCAATGTGCTTCACTCCGGGTCCAAACAATGTCCTATGTGCGGCTCATGGTTCCCAACACGGTTTACGAGGCACGATGCCTCTAATCACTGGGATGGCCGTTGGCTGGTCATCTTTGGGCCTCTTTGTCGGATTGGCTACGGGCTTCATCGAGGAGAACAGGGAGGCCTTCGATGCCCTGACAATGGTGGGGGCGCTATACATCGCCTACCTGTCATTCAAGATTGCAACAGCAAAACCCATCTCTGATGAAGAGCAGAGCAGCGAGAGGCTGGGTTTCCCGACGGGGGTATCTCTACAATTCGTGAATGGAAAGGCATGGATCCACTTCCTCGTTCTGATGACGAGCTTTGGTAGCCTATTCGGTAGTGGGATGGTTGCCAAGGCCCTCCTAGTCCTACTGAACCTGGTGTTCGGACTTCCAGCGGTGATGACTTGGGCTGCGTTTGGGAACCTTCTCAGGAGGGCATTCAGTTCTCCCCAGTCTGCCGTGACTCTGAATCGGGTGATGGGTGCTTCTCTCTTCGGGGTGGCTCTTTGGGTTGCCCTGCACTAGATTGTTGGTGCAGAGGGCAGGATTCGAACCTGCGAAGCACTACGCACTGGGACCTCATCCCAGCCCCTTTGACCGCTCGGGTACCTCTGCTGTTGCTCGTCCGGGGACACTACGGTATATTTCAGAGGTATCCCGCGTGCCAAAGGACCAGATATGCGATCGGGACAATGGGCAATAGGTATGAAAGACAACTCCGAAAAGTCCTCCATAATCCTCCTTCCTTGCCTTCGGGGATGTTATCTGCTACGGCAGCCCCCAACTCCTCGATTAATTCGGCCCCACCAGTTGGCAATGCCATCACCTGAAGCTAAGCCCGTACTTCTCCGCCATTGGGGGCGACTGCCCTGTCTTTGCGTAGTAGAACAGGGATGCCCTATTGACCACCTCAACGGTCGAGAAGAAGAGAACTGCGAACAGGAACCCCACAGCTAAGATGACCATTCCGAGGATGAATCCTACATCTCCCAACCAGAACAGAGGAAGAGTTACTACCGTCAGAATGAGTATGGAGAGAGTCATTAGTAGTCCGGTTCCTATGTGAGTTGTCACATCCTCCCCCCAAGTCTTCTTGAACAGCTCCGTGCTCTTCCCCATTCCATCAAGCACACCCGACCTTTCCAGGACGATCATTGGAATCATGAAGAAAGTTACAATCCACCAAGCGATGCCCAAGATGAAACTAGCTAGACCTGCAACAATCCTGATTGGAATCGGCGAGTCATCGCTGTGAGAAATCCCCTCGAGGATTTGGATGAAAAGACCGACTGTGCCAGCAACGATCCCCCAAATCAGAATCTGGGGAAGGCACTTCATTGCTTGCCCTATTCCATAGAAGAAGCTCGGGTTGGTCCCCGAACTGAGGCGCTCGTAGGCGCTGGCGACGATAGCCGCGTTCCAGAATACCGTGATAACAGATACTACCAAGTAGAATACAAACCAAATTCCCATGTGAGCAAAAGCCAACTCGCTGCCACACTCTTCTCCAACGCACTCTGGGTCCGAGGCAACGACTTCCAGACCAACAGACCCGGAGATTGCCGCGCCTATTGCTAGGAGAGAAAATATGGCCGAAAGAAAGGTGTACACCATTAGTTCCGGGTCAGCTCTGACCACCGCTACGCCCAGTTTCGTCATCTTCCAGCCGCGAGATATCCTCTCAAAAAACCCGAGTCTCCGCTCCCCTTTGCGCCTCATCCCAGCGCCCGCTACATTCACCATGTGGCAATTCTAGTGGTTTGGAGTAATAACGATATTCACGGAATCCCCAACCGAGACCCTACCTTCTCGCACAACGCGTGCTAACCACCTCGACCAACCGAATTCCTTCTGGTGGTCGATCCTCGAGAAACGTCGATCAACGAAAGATCCACCAATCTTGCTGCAGGGGGCACATGGCTCACTAAGCTCTAGGGCTGCACCCCCTATTTCCAAAACGGTCCCCTCACTTAGCGAATCCCAGTCAATCCCTCTGATGGTGAAGTTCTCCCCCGTCGTCCCAACATCAATCGGATGCCCCTCTTTCTTCAGTCCCTCGATATTCTCGAGCGAGAAAATACACACTGCGCGATCAGGGTCGCCCCGCCTATTCTCATCCCGGAACCTGTTGTAGTCCCCCTCCAATCCACCAGAAACCACATTCGCCGCGGAGACCGGTCTCTTGGGCACTCCTCCATCGCTGATGTTCACGGAATGAACGAAACCCCTCATTTGAAGACACTCCCGAGGTCTATGTCGACTTCCAACCTATCAACCATTTCACGATACCTATCCTCCAGTTTATTGTCTGGCATGCTGATGTTGTGCTTCCAGAATCTCCAGCATGCGATTGCAAGGGTAGCGTAGCGATGTAAGTCGGGTATAGCAGCAATCTCATCAGGAGTAAGCGCTCTTACAGACTGATATCCTTCGACAAGTGCTCTCCATCGACTCTCAACGGGCAAACCTTCCTCCCAGCCGAATCCTACGAAGGACATCGCCAAATCGAATGCTAGAGGACCAATCCAGGCCTCTTCCAGATCAAGTATTGCCGACACCCTTCCCTCTGAACCGATTACATTGTCCGGAAAAAGGTCCCCGTGCAAAATCCCATTCGGTAACCGACTTGGCATTCTTTCCCTTAGTGACCCCCCTTCTTCCGAAAGTATGGCTAGGAAAGGATGATCCGTCCATTGCCCACCTATTTCCAGAACCTCATCGAAGAGATTGAAACCCATGGTGTATATCTCTGGGAAACAATCTCTCGTCGGTATACCATGCATCATTGCCTGAATCTCACCTAGGCTCCTCAGAGACTCTTCATCAGAACCCAGTTGCCCACCTGTGAAGTATGGAAGAAGAGTCCATGCTACGCCGTCCTTCTCGACAAGCATACCCTCTTCGAGCATGATCGGAACAGGGGTAGGGATTCCATGTGAGTCCAAGTGAAGATGCCTTTCGATGACCCTATGGACTTCCTCAACCGTGTTTGCATGCCATGCCTTGAGAACCAACTCGCCCCCATCTGCCAGTGTAAGTAGCACGCTTGTGTTGTCCCAGCCCCCTTCTAGAGGCGCAATACTACNCAGTTCCCCCAGTCCGGAGAGACCTAGAATCCATCGGGCTTCGNCCATCCCAATTTCTGAACCCACGTCTCGCCCCCAACTTGGANACATATTGCTTCTTCTCTACTATTGAGNCCAATATGCTGGCACCTTCTATTCATTGTTTTTATAGTCATGAATCACAAACACATTTAGAAAGATTGACACTTATTTCNAGACGGCAACTAGTGATGTGAATGATAGTCTCGCACAAGAATAGATTCATCTTTCTGAAGACAAGAAAGACCGCCGGCTCAAGCATCGAAATCGCTTTGTCGAAGCACTGCGGCCCAGAGGACATAATCACCCAGATAGCTCCCTCTGAGGAGGAACTGAGACTTGGCCTCGGTTACAGAGGGAGGCAGAATACCCAAATCCCGTTGAACATGTACAGGAAATGGGATCTCTGGTTTAGACTACGCGGCGGCGGACCAGCTCACCATTTCAATCACACACCGGCAAAACTTCTGAGGAAGCGTTTAGGGGCCAATCTCTTCGATGAGTACTACAAGTTCTGCGTTGTCAGAAACCCGTGGGATAGGGCAGTTTCACTATTCTATTTCAACAAGTNTGGACAGGGGATGCCCGGCTTGCCCGACTCGCTCTCATTCGCGGACTTCCTGAATCAGACACCGGTCGACCAAATTACAGACACCTCGATTTTCATGCTAGGAAAAGATCCAGCAGTAGACCGTTTTATCAGATTTGAGAATCTGAAAGATGAGTGGCCAGCGATATTGGAACACCTTGGGCTAGGGATGACCGAACTCCCCAGGGCCAAGTCAGACTCTCGCAAGAATAGGGAGCATTACTCTCTGATGTATGACGACAAATCCATTTCACTGGTCAGCGAACTGTGTAAATGGGAGATTGAAAGGTTCGCTTACAAGTTCGACGACCACAGGGTCTGACCGTCAAAACCCTAGTCCAGCGAGTGAATGGACTTCTTCGGCTCTCCAGTAGCTTTTCTTCTGACAAGCCAGAATCCTGCCACAAGCCAAGCACGGGTCCAAAGAGACCAGGATTGCAATCTAGAAAGGGGTTGTACGTCTGGCGGGTCTTGTCGAATTCGCAAATCCCTTTGTAACTTCCATAGTTTCCCGCTCCTCAGGCTTTCTCTGGAAATCAGTGCTGCTGCGCACTCAACGAATTTCTTTGGATTGCAGTGGTAGAGAAGCTGCTCTGATCTAGGATATGCTCCGTATACCGAAGGCCCCTCGATACCATCCTCGTGCCCCCCCAAGGGCTCTGGATGGTGAACCTTGCATTGAGGAACCCAGGCCATCTTGAAACCAGAATCGATGATTCTCCAAGCCAGGTCAGTGTCCTCTCGATGTAGGAAGTACCTCTCGTCAAAACCTCCAATTTCTTCCAGTACTTCTCGCCGGACTGCCATATTTGCGGTCTTGAACCGATCCCACTTGAATCGGTTTGGGGGATTGAAGTCTATTTCCTCGCCATCTTCGTTAGTGGTGGTAATGAATCCCTCTATTCCCCCGACATCGTTCTCTGAAAATACTCTCTGAATGCTTTCGATCCATTCCTTGTCAGCCAAGCAATCGTCGTCAATGAAGGCGACGAATCTCCCGCTCCCCCTCTTCCAGCCGATATTCCTGGATATTCCAGGACCGAGGTCAGTTTCAGAGTCGTCTACCACCTCTATCGAGGCGGGCTTCAAGGTCTGCTTCTTCAGTGAATCGAGGCAAGATGCAAGCGCATCAGGACGTCTGAAGGTCGGAATTACCACATCGACCTCCGATTCCATGACTGTTGCAGGCGTATTGTGGTAATTAGTGTCGCGCAGGCACTCGGAGGCCCCAAAAGGGTTGATAATCAAAGTCCAACCCAATTTCTCTTTGTTACGGATTTGTTTCGATGGGTAGAGATGGGATTTTTTCATTCATTACCGACCATAGGAAGCGACTGCTGAAGATGATGCCAAAGGGCTCAGTTTGCGCTGAAATTGGAGTCTGGAAGGGGGATTTTTCTCAGCGGATTATTGAGATTACGAGGCCTTCCGAGCTGCATCTAATAGATCCCTGGGAATTCCAACCAGATTTCCCATCCCGTTGGTATGGGGGAACCAAGGCTTCCAATCAGTCAGATATGGATGATATCTTTGATTCAGTGAGAGCCAGGTTCTCCGATTCACCCGAGGTATCCTTGCATCGGATGCTTTCGGAAAAAGCGCATTCAGAGTTCCCCGACGAATTCTTTGATTGGGTATATATCGATGGAAACCATGACTATGACTTCGTAAAGGCAGATTTGGAACTATTCCTTCCAAAGGTTAAGCAGGGGGGATATCTCACAGGGGACGACTATCTGCAACCATCTAGAGAAAAACCCTCACACATTCCAGTCAAAGAGGCGGTTTCGGATTTCTTGAGCGAAAACGAAGTCAATGTCAAAAAGATAATTGGAGGGCAATTTATTCTTCAAAAGAATTGAGCCCCCTCTCGCACATTTCAAGAATCTCCGACCCCGCCCACCTTCATGGTCGACTTCGCAGCGATGGTCCTAGGGGGGTTTCGGAATGACATTGTTGCGGTATTTGGGGAGACTGCAGGCTGGATAATTGGGCACACCATTCTGCTGATTTTCGCAGCACTAGCAGTTGTAGTAGTCAAAGAGAGAGCGCACATCATGCACTACTCGGGACTTGGAAGGAAATTTTCTGTAGATGTGCTCTCCATCCTGTTTCTAATCGCACTCCAGTATTACATTTTCACAGAGTCTTTTGACTTCTCGGCCGGGGCGTCATTGGGTCTTGCTCTGACCTCATCGCTGTCAATCAGGTGGATGGTACAAGTATTGGGCTAGGCCCTTCTTCTTAGGTACAATACAAGCGTAATTGCGCAAACAAATGCCACCCCTGCTCCGGCCATGTAAGGCCCCGAGTCATCAGATAGTCCCATATCTTCAAAGACGCTCCCATTTCCTCCAAGTCCAATATCTCCAATTCCTGTTTCCTTAGGATTGACAACTAAGGCTAGCGAATCCTCTTCACTGCATGACATTGATGACAATGTCCTTTCATCTAGCACTACTAGACATCCCTCCCATGCTTCCTCAATATTGGATGGCGTAGTCACCAAGAACTGGCAGTTAACGACCCCGTCACCACCTGAAATCTCCACCCTGCATGATTGATCGCTAATGTCATTGAATCCTGATGGCCACATTGATTCCTGGGATGCCTCGTTTGAAACAAGGTGCAACTCAACATCCAAACTTTGGTTTTTGTTGCTTTCACATGAATATGAGGCTGAGAAAGAGGCATCCTCACCCGCATCCACGGTAAGTGAACCAATACCATAGTTCACGAAGCAGTTTATCCATTCAGGAACCATTGCGGTGATCATGAACTCCTCTGAACCGGTGATGATTCCCACTGGGACCCCACCAGCCTCAGAAACATGTGCTGAGACGTTGACTTCGTGATTTCCAAAATACACCGTGCTCCCGACTCTCATGCTGACCTCGAAAGACTCTTTCTCCCCACCTTCGACTGTTATTGTCGTAGGCCCCGAAACTTGAATCTCTTCTGAACCATATCCCAACTCGACCTTCTCGGAGTAAGAATGCGGATTCTCCACCGAGCACTGCACGGTCGAAATTTCAGACTCTGGAAGCTCAAACTCCACTTCCGAATCCGTGCAATCTAACTCAATAGATGGGAAGAACTGCTGGGCGGAGGATATTGGAGAAAATGAGAAAGACACAGCGATCATAATCGCAATCATGTTCATTCGGTCTACCCTTCTCACAATTTTTCGTCAATCCTGTATGCCATAGAAGTTCTCCTCAATGCCTCCTAAAGAATGTGAATTGATGCCTCAAAGCATTCATGTCGGCCCCTCGCGCCCGAAACGCATGAGCGAGGGAACCGACAGGCCCAGAGTGGCAATACTTCCCGAGCACACCAAGGTCTCAAGTGGCACCGAGGTACAAGAGAAATTAATCCTCGCAGCCCGAGTTTTTTCGGACCTTCTGAAGCCTACATTCGGACCACGAGGCCTAGACAAGATGCTGTACAAAACCGACGGAACTACAGCCGTGACCAACGATGGGGCGAAAATTGTTGCAGAGCTGCTTGTCCGGCATCCTGCAGCCAAGATGATGGTGTCTATGGCAGAGTCGCAGGAAGAGCAATGTGGAGACGGAGTTACTACAACGATGCTGATATGCGGCTCTCTTCTTATCGAGGCCAACAATCTTCTGAGAAAGGGGATTCATCCACTAACTCTAGTAGAGGGTTATTCACTCTCCCTCGAGGCAGCAAGAGCCCAGGCAGATGCAGACTCAGTTGAACCCGATGCCCAGAAGATTTCAGCGGTCTCGGAAACCGCTCTTCGTGGCAAGGGGGCCGAGTCTGCTTTGAATCACTTCTCTACAATAATCGTCGAAGCCCTAGAGACGGTGCTGCAACACAACGGAGAGCCAAGGGCTGAGAATGTATGCATGTTCAAGCTGGGAACAGGGAGTCTCCGAGATTCAAAGTTGGTCAAAGGCTTCACTTTCAGGAGAAGGGTTCAATTGGATGACCTCCCAAACAATTTGAAAGATGCCCGAATAGCATGTTTAGATGGTGATTTGAAGATTCGAGAACTAACAAGAGATGTTGAACTCAAGATTTCCAACTCAGATCATCTAGACTCTTTCATTGATGCAGAGTCAGAACGCAAGGACGAGATTTGTCAGAGTATTATCGATAGCGGGGCATTAGCAATATTGTGCTCCGGTGAAATAGATAGGGACATTTTGCACCATCTTTCGGACAAAGGAATTCTAGCAATTGGCGATCTAGACTCTAGTGAGATTAGAAATGCAGCAGATTCCATTGGTGCAAGAATAGTCGAGTCTACAATGGATATCGAACCAGATGATCTTGGCCGATGCGGTCTTATTTCATGGGAGAGAAGACAGGAATCCGACAGCGTTGAGGACATAATCAGGATAGAAGGATGCCTTAGTCCAACCGTCGTTACAATTGAGATCGGAGGTGCTGGCGAGGCAGGAACCGAGGAAGTCATTAGGGGGCTGCATGACTCCCTCAGGGCTACATCCTTGGCAATGCAGGAGTCAGTACTTCCAGGAGCGGGGGCAATACATGCTAGGATGGCCCAAGCAGTCAGAGATTCATCCGATGCACAGGGTGGCCGGGAAAGACTTGCCATGGAAGCATATGCTAGGGCATTGGAGACAATACCGGCCACCCTTGCAGAGAATGGAGGGGGAGATCCATTGGATAGGGTTCTCGAACTACGTGCCTCGGCTAGAGACGGCTCTGAACCGATAGGAATCTCCCCCGAAGGAAAGGCATGGGCTGTAGACGGAGTCTGGCATCCAGCGTCAGTTATTGCAAACTCTCTTGAGTCTGCAACAGAGACAGCCATAGGAATGCTGAGGATTGATCAGGTCATCTCCTCCAGAGGAGATTAGTCAACACGAACCATTCAAGGCCATCTCACTAACCCATAGGCATGGCATCCCCTCGCGCACTTCTTAGCGTCTGGGAAAAAACAGGAATCCATCTTCTCGCATCAGAATTAGAGTCTTTGGGCTGGGAGATAATTTCCACGGGTGGAACCGCGAGAAAACTTCGGGATTCAGGACTACCGATTACAGATGTTTCGGAAATTACGAACCATCCCGAAGTATTCGACGGCCGCGTAAAGACGCTACACCCAGCAGTTCATGCGGGAATCCTTTCACGACGCAATGTCGAAAAAGACATGGATACACTAGAAAGCCTAGGATATGAGCCGATTGATCTAGTTTGCGTCAACCTGTATCCATTCGAAGAGACCGCGGAAAGAGAACCCCCTGCATCCATCTCTGAACTGATTGAAATGATCGACATCGGCGGACCGACAATGATTAGATCTGCCGCAAAGAATCATTCGGACGTCATTGTACTCACTAACCCGGAACAATACCAGGAAGCTCTAGATGACTTGGCCCGTTCCGGGGGAGATCCTTCGGGAATTGGGTTGGAGAGAAGGAAGGAACTGGCTCTAGCCGCCTTTCAGTGCACGGCCTCATATGACGCTTCAGTGGCAACTGAGTTAGAAAAGAGATTTTCAGAATCCACAATGCCATCAAGGTTGCACATTTCTTCCGGAACTGGAACAGAACTTCGATATGGCGAAAATCCTCATCAGGCAGCGTTCTTCTATCCTGACTCAGATCAGAATAGCTCCGGTCTATCTTTGGCTACTCAGAGCGGGGGAAAGCCACTCTCATACAACAACTATCTCGATCTGGACTCGGCATTGAAAGTTGCGAGGTCCCTAATTTCCGGGTTTCCAGAACACCATTCCTGCGTAATTGTAAAACACACAAATCCTTGTGGCGCCTCGGTTGACGAATCCCAGAAAGGAGCTTGGAAAAACGCACTTTCAAGTGATCCCGAAAGTGCCTTTGGGTGCGTCGTGGCTTTCACCCACAAGGTACAATTAGATACAGCACTGGAGATAGGGGACCACTTCTTCGAATGCATGATTGCACCTGGTTATGAGCCCGAGGCAATGGAAGTACTTTCTACAAAGAAAAACAGGAGAATGATGATTTTGGACCCCCTTCCCACTAGGGATGAGAGGATCAGGCTCCGCCAAGTCGATGGAGGATGGCTTTCTCAGACTCAGGGATTGCCAGATTTCGATTGGCCTGCCATTGAATCGGTAACCGAAAAAAAGTTGGAAGACGCAGATATAAATCTGGCTAAATTCGGCTGCCTAGTAATCGCAGAAACAAAGTCAAACGCCATTCTTCTAGTCTCCGAGAGTGAAACTGGACTAAGCACAGTGGGAGTCGGGCCTGGGCAGACCAGCAGGGTCGAGGCAGTGAGAATTGCCTCTGCGAGGGCCGGTGACAGGGCGAATGGTTCCATGCTAATTTCGGACGCATTATTTCCATTCCGCGACAGTATTGATTCAGCAAATCAGGTTGGGGTGAGGGCAGTTGTCCAGCCCGGGGGCTCAGTAAGGGATAATGAGGTGATCGAAGCCGCCAATGAATATGGAATTTCGATGATTTTCACAGGAACAAGACTTTTCCTTCACTGAAAAACCGCCCCGCTGGCGACATTATCATACCTCGGGATACGATGGCTGCGGTATGGCCGACGACTCGACGGGCCCACCTAACACATATCCGGACATCGTCTCTGCAATTGGTAATACCCCGTTGATCCGTCTAAACAGACTTTCAGAGCACTTGCAGGCATCTTCTGTTTGGGTAAAACTGGAGAGATGCAATCCTGGTGGGTCAATCAAGGATCGAATTGCTCTTCAGATGGTTCTAGAAGCTGAGTCCAACGGACTACTGGAGGAAGGAGGCACAATAGTAGAGGCAACTTCAGGGAACACTGGGATTGGACTAGCAATGGTGGCTGCACAGAGAGGATACCGCTGTGTTTTCACCATGCCCGATAAGATGAGCAAGGAGAAGATAGATCTCTTGCGGGCGATGGGCGCCGAAGTACACGTTTGTCCCACAGCTGTGGATAAGGAAGACCCCCGCTCATATTACGAAGTTGCAGCAAGACTTGGAAGAGAGATTCCCGGTGCATGGTATCCCGATCAATACTCTCACCAATCCAATCCATTGGCTCACTATTTATCGACGGGTCCAGAGATTTGGCAGCAGACTGGAGGCAAGATTACTCATTTTGTGGCTACCATGGGGACTGGGGGAACCATCTCTGGAACTGCACGTTTTCTTAGGGAACATGCAGAGATCAATGACAAAGCACCTCCTAGAATAATTGGGGTAGATGCTGTTGGCTCTATCCTAAAGGAGTGGTTTGATGATGGGACAATGGGAGATCCCCACACATACCAAGTGGAGGGATTCGGTGAGGATTTTATTCCGTCTGCAACAGACTTCGCTCTCATTGATGAGATTCACCAGGTTGACGATGGAGAATGCTTTCAGTGGGCAAGGGCCTTGGCTAAGAAAGAGGGTATGTTCTGCGGAGGGTCTTGCGGCGGCTCGATCAAGGTGGCTCTTGACATTGCAGAGAGAGCAGAGGAAGAGGGCCGGGCCGCTATGGTAGTTGCAATTCTTCCCGATGCTGGAAACCCCTATCTCTCCAAATTCTACAACGATGACTGGCTTCGAGAAAATGGCTGGAATCCAGAAAGTTGGGAATAATCAGACATCCTTGAAGGCCCTTTCAAGATCTGCGATCAGGTCCTCTGAGTCTTCGATTCCCACTGACAACCTGACCAGTCCGTCTTCGAACCCTCTTGCAAGACGCTCTTCTCTTGGTACCTCTGCATGAGTCATTGTTGCAGGATGGGTAATCATGGTCTCTACAGCCCCAAGGCTCTCTGCAAGCATGCACAACTCTACCGAATTCATCAACCTCTTTCCGGCCTCCAATCCACCATTCAACTCGAAAGAAATCATCCCACTAAAGCCACTCATCTGCCTCCTTGCAACCTCATGCATTGGATGGGATTCCAGACCAGGATAGATTACCCGAGAAACCTTAGGGTGCCCCTCCAAGTACCTAGCAATCTTCTCAGCGTTTTCCCAGTGCCTGCTCATTCTCAGATGCAGAGTCTTGAGCCCCAGAATGGTTAACCAGCAGTCGAATGGACTTGGAACAGCACCCACGCTCTTTTGTATGTATTTTAGCTTCTCAAACAGGCCGCTATCGTTTGTGATTAGGGCCCCCCCGATTAATTGGTTATGCCCACTGAGGTATTTTGTTAGGCTATGCAGAACAATGTCGGCACCATATTCTAGAGGACGAAGGAAAACAGGCGTTGCAAACGTGGTGTCTACAACATATAGCAAACCGTGGCTCTTAGCGGTCTTCCCTACTGCCTCAAGGTCGGTCACCTTCAACAGCGGGTTTGTGGGAGTCTCAATCCAGATCATCTTAGTATTCGACTGAATTGCTCCTTCTACATTTGCAGAGTCCTGAGAATCGACATAGGTGAACTCTACTCCGTAGTTGGTCATCAGGTTGTTGAACAACCGAGCAGTTCCTCCATACACGTCGTCGCAGCAGACTACGTGGTCACCCTTGCTGAGCAACTTCATGCAACTGTCTGCACCGGCCATTCCGCTAGAGAATGCAATACAATACTGACCGCCTTCAATGGCAGCTAGATGCTCCTCCAAATCTTGCCGTGTGGGATTAGATGACCTTGTGTAGTCGAACCCCTTGTCTTTACCGACCTCTTCAAGAACGTAGGTCGCCGTCTGGTATATCGGCGGGATAATTGCCCCCGTAGTGGGGTCAGGGCTGCTCCTCCCTCTAACTGCGTTTGTGTCAAATTTCATGTTCTCTCAACCGATTGCGAGGTGGGTTCCAGAAATAGTGTTTCAGTTTGAGCACTATCTCCTAGTTTGTACCTTGAATCCGACATACCACATTCCCAGCAGACCTACAATGATTATTGTCACTGCACCGAAACCTGGGTCTGGGCCATCCCAGGTTGATGGATCCGCAAGCACGCCCTCGCCTTTTGTTGAAACATACCATACGAAGTAAGAGGATGCCGAGACCATCATTCCAATCAGAGCCATTGTCGTGTACTTGGCATGAGCGGGAATGGTCTTCCCTGTTGCATAGTACTCGAACATGGCCTCTCCGAAGAAACGGTTAGTGAGCGTAACCCTGAACAGCCTCTCGCTGGAAAGTGAGAATAGGAAAGCAGCGGGAACAGCGAAAGATACCGTTGGCAGCCCTGGAACCCATATGCCTATGAATGCAAAAAATAGGAGAACACATCCAATTCCCACATACAACTTACTTTTCACCGGACTACTTGAGACGCAGTACCTCTCAACCACCTCTTCGATGCTGTCAAGTCTGTCCATAACNGTCTGGTTTACATTCTGCGTTTAAGGTCGCGGATTGCCAATCCTCAAGAGTTGAACTACCTCCAATATGCTATGGATACGGGGTTCATTCTACCAAGAGCCGCCTCCGTCAGCGATCCGCTTAGGCTTGCTGTGTTGATTTCGGGCAGCGGCTCAGGACTCAAATCCCTTCTGAGGCATCAATCTGCTGGGTCCCGTATGCATACGACTGTATTGGTGATATCCGATAGNGAGAATGCAGGAGGACTTCAGCATGGAATTGATGCAGGGGTCAAAACAGTCACAGTTTCTCTTCCTAAAAATNTCGCACCGATTGAACAAAGGGCTATCCATGAGAGAGAAATTCATGGTTTACTGAACGCACATGAAGTTGAACTCGTNATTCTAAGTGGATACATGCGAATACTTACTCCTTGGCTCGTTGGGAAATGGAAGGGCCGGATTTTGAACATTCACCCATCCTTGCTTCCTGACTTCCCCGGTGCTCATGCCCATAGGGATGTCCTATCCGCGGGTGCAGAAGTCACCGGATGCACAGTGCACCTAGTCGACGAGGGAGTTGACACCGGCCCCATCCTTGCACAGAGANTCGTCCAAGTTAGATCTGATGATGACGAGGAATCACTCCAGGAACGAGTAAAGAAGGTCGAACACTCCCTGTACCCGGAAATTATCGATTTGATATCATCGGGAGAGGTCTCACTATAGGTCCTCTGGAGAATTGACGTTTCTGAGTATTCCCGGGTCCTCAAGCAGAATCGAATGCGGNACATCACCAAATTGCCGATGCAGAGGCCGACGGTCGCCCGTGAGCAGCATTTGGCGTAACGGCTCCACCCTTACTAGTGCTAGAAGAGGGTGACCTCGTTCACCGTCGTGGGGCATTATCAGAGAATCCGCGTCCCTAAGGCCTTCCTCAAGAGATTGAAACAGTTCTGCGGAAANCCAGGGATAGTCTACGGCTGCGATCTGAAGCAACTCGATAGAATCTAACTGCGGGTCGACTAGGGCCTCCGCTATTGCATCGATTGGGCCTAAGTACGGGGTACTGTCCAATACCCACTCAATACTGGAAACGCCCCTGATAGTGGCCCCATATTCTTCNACGTCTTCGGGAGAAGATACCGCGATTCTGATTGGCTCCAGTCCCGCTTCCGATAGAGAGATAGCCATCCGGCAAATCATGGTTCTACCATCTATGGAAAATAGTGCCTTATCCATTCCCATTCTGGAAGAACGCCCCCCTGCAAGCAACAGTGANTGCAATCAATCACCTTAGGTCATCCAGTCTGCCCATAGCATGGTGGATTTCTTCCATCAGGTCAAGTGCGCGATCTACTAGCATCTGCCTATCCCTTCGTACCTTTGCTTCTCTCAACCACCCCATCAACTGAGCAATGTCCTGCGCATCTCTTTTGATGGTCCATTCCAGAACCTCCTCCAGCACGGGGTCATCTGACGGCAGCAGCCTCTCCGTCATGACTCTCAGAGTGCATCCTTACGAATGAGTTCTACGGCCCGGAAGCTTCTATCCTGTCCTTTATTCTACCAAGTAGCGAATCTCCGTCAGGTACTTCTACACCAGTTAGAACCTCTTTGACGCTTTCATCCATCTCGAAACCTCTTGCATGNGCGGCGAAAGTCGTAACCAAAGCAAGATGAGAATCCACCAAACGTCCTTTACACCAGGAAATCAACATCCTATCAGTAGGAGGATTATGCCCGGCTCTCAGAATCTCTTCGATGCTAAGTAGGATTGCATCTGCCGGCTCTGTCTTGTTGATGCAATCAGCTAGCAATTCCCATGGGGCGCTCCTCTCACCAGAGAAGTCTAGGTTTGCAAGAACTAGAGCTGCCAGAGCGACATCCTCTCTTCCATGCCTTTTCCATAATCTCTTTACAAGACTTCGAAGAATCCCCTGGTCGTCTCCTGCACCAGTGATTAGCCAAGATGCAATCAGCCTCAATATTTCGTCAGGAGTTCCAAGATGGAAGGAATAGCCCGCNGATTCACCAATTCTATCTGTACTTGANTTCATGATCAATGCAGGGACTCCTATTGGATAGGCCTCGCGAACTATGTTGGCTAGCCTTCGACCCGAATTATGTACACTGGAAGGGTGACTTGAGAGATACTCATCTAGATTTGCGGCCCCATTCATTTCTACTCTTTCCTTGAGAGAATATTGACGTTTTCAACTATATCCCCCATCCTCTCCACGGAGTCCTTCAGACGCTCTCTGAACTCGTCAATGAATGTCCTGTGGACGATTTCCTCAAGCTGCCTGTCTAGGCTTCTTGCTATTGCTCGNTGTTCATCGGAATCGATTCCAAACATGCCTCTGAGGTAGGCTATTTGCTCTAGCACATCGTCTGATCTGTCTGTGTGAATAAGCATTGCCTCGAGTACCTGTCCGTACACAATCCTCATTTCCCAATCGTCCAGAATCCCTCCTTTTTCGGGCTCTCGGCCTTCTGTAATCGCTTCATAAATCATCTTCGGCTCATTATCATCGAGTTTCAACGCATGAGCTAACTTAACCAGAATCCTCTTTTCTCCATTTGATAGCTGACCATCACGAAGTGCCAATCTAGCGGCGTTCCAGAAAACCCTACAACGATCTGACTCCGCATCGCTCACACTTCCTGATAACGACTCTATGTCTTAAGCATGGGTGCTGACAGTAGAGAATGCAATTTTCCCAGATAGGAGCCTTCATGAATGCCCCTATCTCCCGAGGTCTGCTAATCAGCCCTACTCGCGGGCGCCCTGCGCCCATCCGAACCCCCCGCCAAAATGGCGAAAAAAGGGGGCAAGGCCCCGTTTTGGGGCCGAGAGGCAAAGGAGAAATGAAATTATGTCAACAGAAGGAAAATATGTCATACACGCAACAATTCGAGTCGACGGAACCGTCGCCAGGAAAGACGTAGTAGGAGCAATATTCGGTCAGACCGAAGGCCTACTGGGTGAAGGGTTGCAACTTAGAAAGCTGCAAAGGACCGGACGAATCGGACATGTCGATGTCAACCTAAACAACAACAAGGGCCGAGTCCAAGGGCAGATAGAGGTATCATCATCTCTAGATCAAGTTCAGACCGCAGTCATCGGCGCTGCACTTGAGACGATAGATCGAATCGGTCCGTGCAAGGCTAAAATTTCGGTCAAGCAGATCGAAAACATTCGCTCTGCTAAGAGAGATACCGTTATCGAGAGAGCCAAGGAACTACTCCTCGGAATAGTCAGCTCGGCTTCAGGAGAATCAACGAACATACTAGATGAGGTTAGATCTGTATTGACCTTGGATACCGAAATAGAATTCGAGGAGATGACTGCCGGCCCCAATGTTAGGAATTCCGATGCAATCATTATAGTCGAGGGAAGGAACGATGTTCGAAACCTCCTCAAATTTGGTATCAACAACGCAATTGCCACAATGGGCTCAGGAATAAAGCCCCAGTTGGCTGAATTGGCTTCAAAGAAGAAAACCGTAACCGCATTCTTGGATGGAGATCGAGGTGGAAAACTACTGCTCCTAGAAATTAGCGGAACTCTGGGCAAGTCACTGACCCATGTGGCCTTCGCACCACAGAGCCGAGAGGTCGAGCACCTGGAAGGCAAAGTGGTTACCAAGTGCCTAGGTCAGAAGGAGCCAGCTTCCAAGGCCGTAGCTAGAACGCAGACCGAGGTCCAGAAGGACGATGATGCATCGGTGGGAAAGGGAAAGCCTTCCCTTGAGGCCCCCGACGATGTCAAGGAATGGGCCCCACTGATGGACGGACTGAAGAGAAACCAGACAGTAATTGTCCTCGGAGACGGTTCGGGATCAAAGCCATTGAGCCCAAAGGACCTCGAATCAGCCCTAGGTGAAACCGAAGGAGCACAAGGCTTAGTCTTCTCCGGAAAGGTCTCTGACCGGATTTACGAGTTGGCTTCCGGTGCTGGAATCAACAATGTGATTGGAAAGACCGTAGGCCCACAATCGCTGAAACTAGGTGTACAGGCATACTCGATTAGAGACTTAGAATAGTAATATTTTGCCATCTTTCTGGCAGGGCTATGCCCTGCCAATAAAGGCCTCCTGAAGGTAGTGCTTAGCAGAAGCCATCAAAAGTCTCTCATGTCCGCTGGAACCGATGCAAGAGTCAACCATGGCAATCCTCACTCTCTACGGGGTGCTGTCAATTGCCCTTTTTGCTCTCTGGTTAAAACACAGGACAGTACTTTCTCAGAGAGAAAGGATGCTAAGCAAATTAGGATCAGTAAAGGGAAACCTGAACGACACTTCGCTAAGGTTGGACCTACTTTCCCGTGGGGTCGACACAATACTTTCCGACTCTCCGGAAGTACATGGGCTATTGGGGGCCCATCGGTCCCTGGAATCTGCTGAGTCGTTATTGTTCAACCAGGGTATGCCCGTCAGCAACAGCGAGTCTTGTGCTATAGCCAGCCATGCATCTAAGTCAATCCTTAGTCACTACACCGACTCAGATGAAAATAATCGCCCCAATGTTCCCGGACTTAGACCCTTGACAAAGAGACTGGCAGCTATGCTAACCGAGGCAGAGATGAAGGCCGAAGACATCGAACTTTCGGCAGACGAGCACCGACGTCTGGGGGAGCTATTCCACTCTGCAGAAAGAACAGATTGGGCATCAGATTGCTTCCAGAGAGCAAATGACCTAGATCCAGAAGATGAGTCCGCACTCAGATCTCTGTCCGGGATTCAGAGGCAGAAGGGAGAACTGGAATCTCTCGACAGAACTCTTGAGCGACTTCTAGCAATAATTCCCGACGATGTCGAGATATTGAAGGAGCAAATGATTTTACTCGGAGGAGAAGACCCAATTAGAACAACAAGAAACCGCAAGAGGCTAGAGGGACTGGGTGTTGATACTACGATCTCACAAGATGCATCAGAATTGTCGGAGATTGCAAAGAGAGCCAAGGATGCAGATTTGGGACTTGCTCCAGGCGAAAGTACGCATGATAGAACCTCAGATCTAGTTGAGAGAGCATCTAAACAGTTGATGCTAGGAGAGGTTAGAGTTGCCTTGGAGACAGTCGATTTAGCATTGGATGGAGATAAGAAAAATGGCCCCGCTTGGCTACTCAAGGCAAGACTGCTTTCAGCTGGTAACGGAAATACCAAGGAAGCAATCAGGTGCATTAGGAGAGCAAACGCCCTGGGAGAGGAGACAGTCCTGCTAGAGTCAGAAATATTGGATAATGACGACAGGTCAGATGCTGCAATAGAAGTTCTCGAGGAGCACCTAGGAAGGAGACCCAACGATGCGGAGGCAAGAGGAAGGCTTAGCTTACTATGGCTAAGGAAGGGCTCCATCCAATCCTCTCGAGAAACACTTGAAAACGCTCCAGAAGAATCATGGGACAATGCGGCCTTGCACATAATGAAAGGCAGGCTTCATCTAGTCGACTCGGACAAGCAGAGGGATGAAACTGGTAATCATGATCATATGTCCATTATCGATTCCTTGGTGGCCTTCGACAAATCCATTGAGATAGATCGGGAAGCCGGACTCGCTTGGCTAGGAAGAGCCCGCGCACTGAGATACCAAGGTACATTCGACGAGTCTGAAGTGGCCCTTGTTAGGGCTAGGAGGCTCATTCCTAACCACCCATCAATCCCTCTAGAAGAGGCTCAACTTTGTCTGGATACGGATGATCTTGAGCAGGCAAACGCACTTGCCTTGGAGGCAACAACTGTCCTAAAGAACAACCCGACAGTTCCTTTCATACGCGGTATTATTGCCGCTAGGATGGGTAGATTACAGGAAGCAAGGGACCTATTTTCCAACACATTGCAAGTCGATCCTGATCATGTCCGGGCAAGATTGAACCGATGCTCTGCAGCCCTATTGTGTGGCGATCTAGCAATGGCTCTCGACGATGCGAACCACCTCGTCTCTGCACGTCCAAGGCACGAGATGGCCAGACTCAGGCGCTCTGAGATTCTAATGAACCACAGTGACTGGAAAGAAGCCGAGAGCGAGCTCAGAGAACTTCTCAAACTTAGGCCAGACCATCCCATGGCATTGGTGCATCTGGGTACATGCATGATCGCTATGGGGAAATCCGAACAGGCAGAGAAGCCGCTCAATAAGGCCATTGAAGCCAACCCCAATCTCTCTGAGGCATGGTACCAGAGAGGACAACTTTACCTTGACTTCGGACGAATTGATGAGGCGATGTCGGACTTTGAGGGAGCTGCGAAGGCCGACCCCCACCATATAGACGCCAAGCTAAGAATTGCTGCAATATTGCACGAAGGGGACGACTCGAGCAAGGCGGCCACGGCCTGGAGGCAGGTATTAGATATCGATCCGCAGCACAGACTGGCCAGAAGACGTTTGTCTGAGTGCAAGGAACAGGTTACCGTAAGAGGAGAGCAGCACACTCCAAAGGATTGAACAGGCCCAGCGCCGCCCGGGAGATATGAATTCCCAGCATAGCGTGGAACCAGGAACAAAAGCCCCAGACTTTCAGTTACCGAATGCTAATCCAAACTCAGGAGAGCCAACAATGTCTCTTGCCGAGGTAATGGGAGAGAATGGTGCAGTAGTGTTCTTCACATGCAATCATTGTCCATACGTCGTCGGTTCGGAACCCAGAATAGAAAGTGCCGCGGAATTGGCCCAATCAATGGGACTGGGATTCGCTGGAATAAATTCTAATGACCCAGTAATGTACGAGTCAGACTCTTGGGAAAATATGGTCAAGCGAGCATCTAGAGGGATGACTTACCCCTACTTACACGATGCCTCTCAGGAAGTAGCTATTTCTTACGGAGCAGAGCGAACTCCTGAGTTCTATCTGATGGATTCAGAATTTCAAGTAGTATACAGAGGAAGAATGGATGATTCTCCAAGGGACCCCTCTCATGCCACAACGTCAGAGTTGAAAGATGCCATAGAGGAAATGACTTCTGGCCATGGGATATCCGTCCCGAGGACCGAAAGCATCGGCTGTTCGGTGAAATGGAAGGCTTAGGTGCTACTTTGTCGATGGGCATTCCTGCAAGTTTGTTCTATGCAGTAATGAGAATAGCACCTCCCAGATTTCGCAGTCGTATGTGGAAGTGGCTTTACCAGAGAATGTCGAATTCCCAGAAAGACTCCGATTTCAGGTTCATGAACTATGGTTTTGAGGACGAAGGCCCTCCTCTGTTAAATGATGAAGACGAACCAAACCGTCTGTTCATACAACTATATCACATGAATGTTAGAGACATCGAAATTGAAGGAAGAAGGGTGTTAGAGATCGGTTCTGGAAGAGGAGGCGGTGCAAGTTGGATTGCAAGAAACCTGCATCCCGAGGAACTAGTAGCTATCGACTTCTCTGGAAAGGCCGTAAATTTATGCTCTAAGTGGTATTCAACTCAGGCCAACTTAAAATTTCTAGAGGGGAACGCCGAGGACCTCCACTTCGAACCTCAAACATTTGATGTAGTCTACAACGTAGAATCGTCCCACTGCTACGCAAACATTCCCGCATTCCTAAGTGAGGTGCATCGAGTACTCAGGTCGGGAGGAAAATTCTGCTGGACAGATCTTAGAGACAGAAAGACGATGGATAGTCTGCACCAGCAATTTCTAGATGCGGGATTTGGGATAGATGAAAACTGTGAAATTACGGAGAATGTAATCTCAGCCCTGGACAAGATAGATCGAGGAAGAAGGAAAATGATCCGAGAAAGGGCACCCCCCTCGCTAAGAAAGAGCTTCGAAACTTTTGGAGGAGTACCTGGAACGCCGATTTACCAGTCGTTGAAGTCCGGAAGGATTCGATATTTCAGATACCTGCTGACTAGGCCCTGATTTCAATACTGTTCTAGGACTAACTCGGTTTGGGTTGAACTGATGTCTCCTGGTGCCGCTAACCACATCTTGTCAAGCATATTCCGAAGAGCGACAGTATCATCGACATGCACAACAGCTACTAGATCTGCATCTCCACTGATCTCAAACACGCATTCTACTCCGGGCCAACCAGCAAACTCTCCAGCCAGAGTTCCTATTTCGGTTCCCGGGCCAACCTTGAGCCTAATCAGAGCAGAAAGTCCGATTCCGGCTTCCCTAACCGTGTAACCTCTGATTACACCCTCTTCCTCCAGTCTGCGCATCCTTGTTCGCACGGTCCTCTCTGTGACTCCCACACTCTTTGCAATATCCACATAGGGAGCTCTCGCCGAGTCCCTTAAGACGGACAGTATCGCCCTATCCAATGAATCAACACTACTCATCGAATTTATCGAAAAAAGAACAATTTAAGTATATTTCTTGGCTAATTTCAGATATTATTGATAGAATATTTCCGTTTTTCATCCAATTTACAAATGAAAAAATTTGGTTGTGTTCAAATGGGATGGCCTAACTTCGTGCAACATGGGCTCGGAAGAGAAGGTCTCCCAGCTTGCTATTCAGGAATACCTCGACGAGGTCGCTAGTCTGGAAATGCCACGTTCTTTTTCTCAGTGGTATAACGTAGACGTCGCCTCCCTTCTCAATGGCTCAAGTATTGTCGGGCATGAGCTGGATCCTGATTCTGGGACCTCACTAATTTTCCTCAAGAGAAGTGCAATGCTGTGTTGCCCACAGTCGGGAAGGATACACCATTTCCCTAAGCATCTCTTGCATTGTTTTGTAGATGACAACAGAACAAATCAGAAGGACGCGGGAGGCGTAATTATGCGAGCAGAATTATTCTCAATTTCTCCGAAGGAGGAACAGTTGTGTTGGGAGTGCTCATGCAGATCAGAGCTTGAGGTCCCCGAGATTCAAAGCAAGGTTTCTCGATGGCTCTCTTGGCTTAACGAGTAGGCTTTTGCGCTAACTTGAGAAGTCAAGCATTTGTCGCACCATCAATGAGTGGCGCTATCAGCGACCTCTCCGCAAGAATGATCCTCGACTCTCGTGGTAATCCCACCGTCGAAGTTAGTTGTTTTGTAGATGGGGAATTGCGGGGCCAAGCAGCAGTACCTTCCGGGGCTAGCACTGGTTCATACGAGGCGGTTGAACTTAGAGATGGAGGAGAACACTGGCTTGGAAAAGGTGTGGTCACTGCAGTATCAAATGTCAATGGTGAAATTAGAGACGCAATTGTTGGGATGGATCCGTCTGACCAAAACGCAATAGACACAATGATGCTTGAGCTCGATGGCACTAGGAACAAATCTCGCTTGGGTGCAAATGCCATTCTAGGCGTTTCAATGGCATGCCTAAGGTCAGCTGCCGATGGACCTCTATGGTCTCACATTTCTTCAGGAGGAAGTGTCAGCTTACCAGTCCCGATGATGAATATTCTAAACGGTGGGGCTCATGCATCATCAAATGTTGACATTCAGGAGTTCATGGTCATCCCTCATGGATTCGATACCTTTCTTGAAGGTCTCAGAGCCGGAGTGGAGACATACCACGCACTTCGCGGGCTTCTAAACGAAGAGGGATTGCTTGGAGGAGTTGGAGACGAGGGGGGCTTCGCTCCAAACCTACCAAGGAACGAGGACGGACTTAGACTGGTTTGCGGTGCTATTAGGAAGGCCGGGTATTCTCCCGGGAAGGAGATTTCGATATCTCTTGACGTAGCCGCTCAGGAATTCTACGGTAACGGCAAGTACAGAATAGATGGCCAGTCTTTGTCAGGCTCCGAACTGGGTAGCAAGTATTCTGACTGGATAGACAGGTTCCCAATAGTGTCCATCGAGGATCCATTCGGCGAGGATGATTGGGAGTCGTGGATAGAATTCACCTCCAACGAAGGATCCAGAGTCCAGGTAGTGGGGGATGACCTCTATGTCACCAATCCGGAACGCCTCTCCCGAGGAATACAAAGCTCTGCATCCAATGCAATACTGATCAAGTTGAACCAGATTGGAACGGTCACAGAGACAATCAATGTAATCAATATGGCCAAGGAGGCTGGATTTGCTACCATAATGAGTCACCGTTCAGGTGAAACATCAGATGACATAATCGCCGACTTTGCCGTCGGGTTAAACTCTGGCCAAATCAAGACCGGAGCACCTGCTAGAAGCGACAGGACATCAAAATACAACCAATTGATTAGGATATCCGACGAGGTTCGGGACTATAGTCAATTATTCTAGAGAAGAAAGAAGCAGTGGTAGCACTATGCTGGCATCTGACTCAATTACGAAGCTAGGTGTACTGGTATCCAACTTGCCCCAGCTAATTTTCTCATTGGGAGGGGCCCCTGAATAGCCCCCATATGAAGGACTGGACTCGCATATTTGGGCGAACCACGCCCATAGGGGTACAGCCACCTTTGCATCCTGCCTTAGCATCGGGACAACGGAAATGGCGAAATCTCCTGAAATTCCCCCCCCAACTTGTAACATCCCAGTCGGGGAATCATCCTCTCTGTACCAGTCTGCCAGTTCCTGCATTGCATCCAATCCGCCCCTCACCATCTCGTTTCCCTTCAGAGTGCAGTCCAGAATCCTAGCAGCCAGTAGATTGCCAAGAGTCGAATCCTCCCACCCGGGTGTGAAGATTGGAAGGTTGGCATCTGCGGCGGCCATGAGCCAGGAGTCCTCGGGCTTACCAGAGAAATCCAACTTTCCGTGGAGAAGAATATCGTACAAGTATTCGTGGGGGAAGCGACTGTCGCCGACAGCCTCAGCTTCTTCCCACAACTCCAATATCTTCCCACCAACAGTCTCGATTACAGTCTCCGGAATTGCCACGTCAGTAACCCTATTGAGGCCTCTTTTAGCTAATTCAGCGTCTTCTTCAGAACTCTGCTGCCTCCAATTCTCAACTCTTTCATATTGGGAACGAGCGATCAATCCAAACAAATCCTCTTCTAGATTTGCACCTGTGCAACAGATTGCATGAATCCGCTGTTTCCTTATTGCGGGCGCGAGGCTTTTCCCAATCTCAGCCGTTGACATTGCTCCGGCTAGAGTAATCATTAGCCTCCCCCCTCCATCAAGGAACTCTCTTAGAGAAACTACACATCTCGCAAGCTCTCCTGCGTTAAAGTGTGAAAAGTTCTCAGAAATGAAGTCACGAATCTCCAATTTACTCACTCCTTGAACCTCTCCACCCTTTCCCTGCTAATCGCCCTTAGACCAGGATTGCTTGAAACCATGGCTCTATGGATCGAATCAGCTAGGATATCCGGGTCGTGTTTTCCGCATGTGAATACATCAATGGCCAGAATCCCTCTTTCCGAATAGCAGTGCGCAGTAACATGACTTTCGTCGATCAGGACCACAGCTGCGAATCCAGGTGGGCTTTTTTCTCCATCGAACGTCTCTGCATGGGCATGCACCTCCCGAATGCCACAGTCGTAAATGCACTTCCTCAACAAAGCGAGAACCCACTGCGCTTCGTCTTCAGATGGTGGGACATAACCCACGTAGTCGATAAGAACGTGTGATCCGGTCGGGGTACCGTCACCCATACACCTACTGCCCATATCGGATTTTTCAAACTCACTCATCCAAAAGCCATGCCCTAATTCGACTTAGACCCTCAAGAATCGCATCTTCGTCAGCGGCGTAGGAAATTCTCACGAATCCATCGCCTCCAGTGATCAGTGAAGCAGGGATCAGTTGAACACCGGCCTCGAGGGCACCATCTGCGAACTCAATGTCCGACATCCCCGTTCCTGAGATATCTGCGAAAACGTAGAATGCGCCTTCAGGTTCAGGTACGCGAATACCAGGAATAGACGACAAACCTTTCTGCATTATTTCTCTTCTCTTCAAGTATTCGCGATTGAACTTCTCTACTGATTCTTCGCAACTCAGGGCCACTCTCGCTGCCTCCATCAAAAATGTAGGAATGTGCGAAGCAGAGTTAGCCTGACTCTTCTTGGCTGCCCTTACTGCCTCGGTAGGACCTGTTAGGAAACCAACCCTCATTCCCGTCATCGCCCATGATTTTGACCATCCATTGATTACGATGGTCCTTTCTCTACCTCCTGGGAGTGTTGCCGGAGAAACATGGGGCCAGTCAACCCAGACCATTCTAGCGTAAATCTCGTCAGAGACTATCCATAGATCGTTATCCACCGCAATTTGCACAATCTCGGACATTTCTTCCGGGGTGAAAACCGCACCTGTTGGGTTGCATGGCGAATTGATCAGAATCATCCTGGTTCTTTCTGTTATGGCATTTCTGATACCATCCAAATCGGGGTGGAAGTTTTCCATATTTACTGGAACGTGTACAGGCACCGCTCCAATGAACTCCAGCATCGGCTCATAGGAGGCCCATGAGGGGGCCAGCAAGATGGCTTCGTCTCCTGGCATGGTTGTAATCATGAATGAGTACAGAAGCGCCTGCTTTGCTCCAGGGGTAACCACGATGTCTTCTGCGGAAGCAATAATTCTGTGGTGTTGTTCTAGATATTCGGCTACTGCCTCGCAAAGCTCAATCGATCCAGGCCCGCGAGTGTACTTCGTATTGCCATCTTCAAGACCGCCAATCGCAGCATCGATAATCTCCTTTGGCGTGTCGAAACCGGGTTCTCCAACTGTCCATCTGACAACTTCCGGACCAGGCGGTTGCAGGTACGGGGCAAAGCCAACTCCTAACCCATCATATCGTGACGACACTCTTGGCATGCTTTCGACAGGACACATCCGCCCATGAAGGTATGCAGCACCTCGGATAGTCTTCAAGAGAGGGAAGATGCTCGGATAAACCCAGCACGAGTGGCAGAGCAGCTATGCAACGGACTGCAGATCCGTGAACCCGGGTGCAAATCCCGGCTCGTGCTCCAAACTACATTTTGTACGGGAGACTCTCGGCATCGACGTTGCCACCGGACAGTATTATTCCTATTCTGTCAATCCCTTCCTTTCTGACAAAACCCTCTTTCAGGATAGCCGCAAGGGTCACTGCTCCGCTCGGTTCAACCACCATTTCGAACTCATCATGAAGGATTACCATTGCTTCTAGGACTTCTTCATCGCTTACAGTGACTATGTCTTCAAGATGATCACGAATTATTGGCCATGTCTTTGATCCCATACTAGTCAGCAGCCCATCACATATCGTCTTAGGCTCTTTTTGGGGCACATATTCCCCTGAAGAAAGCGATCTGGCTGCATCATCTGCACCCAGTGGCTCGGCCCCAAATAGCCGTGCATCAGGCGCAAGCCCCCTCGTTGCGATGCACGTTCCAGACATTAGCCCCCCTCCCCCAATTGGTGCCATCACAGCATCCAATGGACCTTGATCTTGCAATAGCTCCAATGCTGCTGTACCCTGTCCAGACATCACATTCTCATTATTGAAAGGATGAACGAAAGTTGCCCCGGTGTTCTCCATCAAGGATTCGGCAGCAATTTCTCGTGCCTCCAGATTGGGTTCACAGAAGGTTATCTTGGCACCATGACTCTCCACACCCTTGACTTTGATTTTCGGAGCGTTACTTGGCATTACGATGTACGCAGGAACGCCATGCAGTTTTGCGGCTAATGCCACTGCTTGGGCATGATTGCCACTACTATGGGTACAAACTCCATTTGAAACGTCTCCAATTAGCGCCAAGGCATTACTGGCACCTCTAAATTTGAAAGCTCCTACGTGCTGTAAATTCTCACATTTCATCAAAACCCTCCTTCCAGCCCTTTCGTCGATTATTGGAGAGCTAACTACTGGGGTTCTTTTCACAATTCCATCAAGCCTCTCTGCTGCACTACAAATATCTGAGAACCCTATTGCGTACACCATTCCACCACCCCCTCCAAGAGAGAGCAACTCATCATTTCTGCGGCGCGTTGAAGCACTAAGGCCACGTGGGAATGATATGTCAGATGTCGCAGAGCCGGAATGGAGGTTACTTGCCGGCATCTCTTCTCTGCTGATTCTTGACGCGTTATTCCTAGGAATCGCACCAACGGGGCCTTGGGACGACCAGAGTTTCTCTAGAGGTGTAATTGGATTAATTGGAGCATCCATTGGGTACGTGGCCTGGTACAGAGCAACATTCCAACGAAATGGCTTGATTCCATGGCTGGACCTCTGGGAAGATCCCAGAAAAATTGCAATAATTGAGATGGGAGCAGGATTACTGCTTCTTGCCTGCTCATGGATAGCCGGAAACCAACTCCAACATTACCTTCCAGAACCCACGGGACTCCTTCTTTCTCTAGTTGCAATGCTGATGATATTGCAATCCACGTATGTATTGCTTAGCCTAGGGCCACTCAACGAGAACTAACTATCTATTGCCGGGTTTCCAGAACTGAAGTGGCAGTGGCATTTCTCCACGCATAGCGCGGAATGCCAGGTGGTCGGCCCTTTCGTTCCACCTGTGCCCTCTGTGTGCCGCGACATGCTCCCCCTTCAGTTCTAGAACTCCGGACACCTCTTTCCACAGCATTCTCGTCCGACCTGCTAGATCTTGGTTTGCCTTCGCTTTCCATTCCCCGGATGAAATATTCAATGAATATTCGGAGTCTGCCTTGATTGTAGCCTCTTCGATCCCTTCCCTAGTTAGAAGCCATCTCAATGCATGTGCTATGGCAGAAAGCTCAGCAGTGTTGTTTGAACCCACCTCGGCCCCGAGGTATCCATCCGATTCAGGTGATGTCACGACTTCCCCACTCTTCTCTTCGATTATTCTGCCCTTTCCGTTCCCTATTCCAAGGTCTCCCTCTACCACACAGAACCCCCATCCAGCTCTAGTCGAAGCAGTTACGTTTCGATTCTCAAAGCATGATCCGTCAACATAAACGCTAACCCTTCGAGGAACTTCCATTCTCATTCTCCGATCAATTCAGAATAGCCTTCCGAGTCAAGCAAATCATCCAAATTTGCACTTTCCGAGGGCTTAACCCTGCAAATCCAACCTTCCCCATAGGGGTCCTCATTGACACTAGCCGGATTATCCATAAGTTCGTGGTTTAATCCCACAATTTCCCCAGATACCGGGGAGTATATCTGACTCACCGATTTTACGGACTCTACGCTTGCGAACGACTCCATTGCTTCTACTGCCTCTCCTTCGTCCTTTTCCCATTCCACCCAAACGACTTCGGTAAGCGCATCTTGGGCAAAGTCGGTGATTCCGACCACAATCTCTTCCCCCTCGATTCTTACCCACTCGTGTTCTGCTGTGTATCTCAGGTCCCTAGGCACTTCTCCCATTGTCTCACTAGATGATACGTGATGACTAGGGTGGGTCAAGGTTTCGCTCCTCATTCCTCTTCACTATGCTTGGATTCGAGGTGGAACATCTCCATCTTTGCCCAATTAGTTGCAAGGCGATCTATCCCAGCCTCATCCATTTCTCGTTGGAGCCTGTCACGCATTTCCACCTCGTTATCTCGACTAATCCACTCATCGGTTGCAAGAGACCCGTGTTGCTTTCCCGCTGAGAAATTCAATATCAGCCAGACAATCGAACAAAGTGCGGCCAGCGATGTAAATATCGTCCATACGCCAATCTTGGAGAGATTCATTCTTCCATCCATGTAGGCGAAAGATGACATCAGAAAAAGGGAGATAGACAAGGAAAGCATGATCCGTGCTAGACGTTCCGCCGGGGCATCCACATCTTTCTGTCTGACGTCCAACGAATCAAGTTGACCGAGAATTTGCCTCATAACTCCTGAATCAACTTGTGAATCTTGTAAGGGAGAAGAGATCTGTTTACCGGAGTCACCTCCAGAATCCTAGCATCGTCCCTCCTCCTGATATCTTGCAATAGTGGGTGCCTGCTTTTTTTGTGAAGAGTAAGTAGTGTAGGCATGTCGTGCTCTAGCGCAACTCTTACTGCATTCACGAAATCCTCGCTCTCTACTGTGAACTTTCCAACTTCGTCGATTACGAGAATTTCACAGTTCCCAATGCTGTCCATAATTGCAGGCACGCCGACCCTATCAATCTCGGTCGGGTCAATCCCAAAACCGAGTACTCTGTTTCTGGAATCGATATTTCTGTGTGCCATGACGCCCTTTTCTCCGGTAATGATATTCACGCAAGCATAACCCACTCGCTCTCCGTCCTCCACTACTGCCTCGCATCTCATCCCGCCTACAATGTGTTCGGGGGGAGAAGGACCCCTAGTTCTGAGAGTTCCTCCACCACCTTCAGTTACCATGTCCACAACTTTTTGCAACACAGCAGACTTCCCTGAACGGGGGAGACCAGTGATTCCAATCTTGGGATTTATGCCCATTATGCTCTCCTACTAACGCTCCCGGGACAGGAACGTCCGGCGTACGTGTAGCACGGATATTAATCCATTCTCCGAACTTGGTATTTTTCCGGATTGAGGGAATCTGAATCCTGATGTCAGTTTCACTGGCGTCCTTGGCTTCCGATTTGTGAATCCGAAGATTCTGGCTCAATATCTCTGAAGGGCAGAGTCTCAATCTCGTAATTGTTTACATTGTTGTTTGCAGCCCATGCCTTTGACCACAGATCTAAATCAGAAGAATTCAGTTGTTCTGCCAGCACTTCCATACCACTGCCAATGTCTCCGAATCTTTCCTCCAGCCCTTCCATCACTTGTGGTGGCAGGTCTAGGAAGCTAACTGAGTTTCCAATCACACATCCCGGGGGGATAACAGTCCACAGTAGCCTCCTCTCGGTTTGGGGGTTTACAATTGCCTGGCAGGCAATCCGATATCCCGACAGCATTTCTTCGGGCCCATCCCATTTGGCTAGTCTGAAATGAGCATCCTTTGTAGTGCTAGGATTGAATGCAGGATGAACAAGGGAAACCCTCCCTTTAACGATATCAATGTGGGTCCCGCGGACAAAAGGTACACCTGGTTCTGTTGGATCCCAGTCCGAAATGCTGCTGGACCAAGATCCCCTATCGACCTCACCGACCCTGACCCTAATTGCCTTTCCACTGGGATTTAGCCAGGTTCCTTCCTCAACAAGTCTAGGCTTGTCTGCTAACGAACCAATGGCCCATAGTGTCCTCTCCCTTTGTTTTGGGCTCCTTGGCATTTTTGGGACGGCCCAGTTCGCATCAGTCCACATAGACCATGGCCCCCTCTCCAACTCCAGGAAGGGGGCGGACGAGTCGAGGCCTTTTCCAGGAATTATATCTGAAGTTGTTAATGGTCCGAAGCTCGTTAGTACCTCTGTAGATCCTTTGGTGTTGATTGCTAGAACTGCCACTCCCTGCGAGCCACCAAACAGAAGCCGGCTGTCTTCTGGGAAGGACCAGACACTCTCCCAATTGTGCTCTTGAACCATAATTTTCCTCAGTGGTGAACTGCTCTTTTCTCTGAGGACCGANTCTGGTACGATCAACCTTACTCTTCCTCCTTCCGCGCAAAGCTGGAGGCTTCTCTCGATGAATAGTCGATACAGATTTACATTTCCCATTATTGCAGAAAACCTGGGCTTCCCGTCTGGATNCATGAANTCCCTCAACTCCTTTGACAGATCTTTTCTCATGCGACTCCCATCAGGGTGTCCTCTGAATCTATCCTTTATTCTGAGCCAAGGTGGCCTGGAGACGATTAGCCTGGGCCTCTCGTTCCAAGGCCANTCCCCACGCAATGGATCTCCGCAACGGACGTTGCTCTCGAGAATCATCTCTGCCTCACTCATGCTTATTTCTCCAACGTCCCCCTCTCCATTCAGATCGACCAAATCCAACCTTGCCAGTACAATTAGCANCCTCCTNCTAGCACTCTCAACNGCTATTTCTGAGGAATCAATCAACTGCAGTCCTTCTAGCAGTCTGAGAGTGTCCGCCTTCCTNATTTCAGGCTCCATAGAAAGAGATCTCTCCGCGTGAATTCTCAGGATCCTCTCTGCAAAAAGTCCTGCACCAACGCAAGGATCAGCAAATGGAAGGGGAATCCCCGTTCCAGTGCGCCCATCTTTATCTTNNGAATCGTGCTCTTGTACTGATGAGTGCCCTTCTATGCCCTCGTTGANCTGNNTTGCAAATGTTCTGAAACTNGGAGGTAGAGCCGCAAGNGAGAGGGTTGCGGGCGGCTCCTTACTCTGGTTCCTGCCATGTTGTAGCTCGTCATTTAGGATTCCATCGACAAACTTTGCAGGTGTAGCGTAGACACCCCTAGGAGACCTTCCATCGCTCTCCGCCTCGAACCTAGCAAGTAAGTGATCAAGCACCCCCCCTGGGTTGCTAACCAGACCCGCGGGGAGGGTCGGCCACCCAATGGGCAAGGCGGCAGCGACAGGTTGTCCGTTCAACGTGGCCTCCATCCAGGAATCCAGCCAGATTTCAATCTGAGAGGCCCTATCTGGACACTCGTGATCTAGTCTAGCATACCAACCAGAAGTTTCGCTGGACATGTCTGGTTGAGCCAGACGCTCATCTACTTTGAAGGATTGCTATTGAGGTGACAAATCAAATGCTAGCCATCGATGACGAAAACATCCTGATCCATCTCAAAAATTAAACTTCTCTGAAGTAACCAAGAGATGGCCTCGTCAATCTCATCAGTCCTAATTCCTAGAGTCCCCAGAGCATTGCTTATTTCTTCAAAGTGTGCTCCATTTCTCCCTGGATCAATCTCTTCAATCGTACTGATAATGTGCTCTGCCACGATGGTCAGGATAGGATCGTCATCAGTCCCCAGAGATCCCAGATCTACTAACGGTACTATCTCATCTATTCCATCCGAACGCTCCCTTTTCGAATCTTTATCCGAATCGTAGACATCGAATAAATTCCTCTGATGTGGGTCCATCCATCTAGTTCCTTGCGCAGTCTCTCGCTTCCTCTTCAACTGCTTTACCAGATTCTCAATTCGGTGTAACTTCTGCTCATGCCTCAATCGNTCTCTTCCAAGGTGCAACTCAAGCAGTTCCAACTCTTCCGATGCTCTCTCATTTAGCCACTCTGACAAATCCCAATTTGGATTCTGCCTTAGCATGGCTTCCCAAAGCAGAGCAACGGACTCAGGTAGAGTTCTAACGTCAATTTTTGACCCCTCGTTCCCATCTTCAGATCTACCAGTCATCGGGTACGTTGTGAAAACGACCGTCTATGAATTATATCCCACAACTTTCTGATTCCCTCTGGGTTGGATTGATGAATGAAAAGCAGGTGCCGACACTATGGCGGCCTATAGGTTGACTCTCTTACCGGGAGATGGCACTGGCCCCGAGGTAATTGCCGAGGCAAAGAAAGTAATATCTGCCTTCGAAGAATTTGGACCTATTTCATTCGAAACAACTGAGATTCCCTGCGGTGGGCAATACTACCTCGACACAGGAGAGGAGTGGCCTATCGGCTCATTTGAACATTGCAGAGATAATTCAGACGCTATCATAGTGGGTGCAGTAGGATGGCCGGGGGCCTCTCTTCCAAATGGGGACGTTGCCGGCGGACAGGTTCTTCTTGGNCTCAGGTCCGCATTGGATCTCTATGCCAACGTCAGGCCAGTGAAACTTTACCAGGGAGTGAATCACAAGGTTCACGGAANCTTCACCGAAGTTTGGGACCACAGTCTTGTGGATATGGTACTAATCAGAGAGAACACGGAGGGCCTCTACCACTCATTGCTCCGGAGGTCTGCATTGTCTGCACAGGGAGGCGAGAAGGACGAGCCAATAGTGATTGAGAAATTTCCAGGATTGGAGGGAGAGGTAGGGTGGGATGCGAGACCCATATCGAGGATGGGAAGCGAGAGGGTCATTCGTTTCGCNTTCGAATTAGCTAAGAGGAGAGAGACAAGACAGCAAAAAGCCCAGAAGGTTACTTGCGTAGACAAGAGCAACGTAACTAGAGGGTGTAGGCTTTTTCGAAAGATTTTCAGAGAAATCTCTGCNGAAAATCCAGAGTTCGAGACTAACGAGGCGTATATTGACGCCTTTACAATGTGGCTTGTCNGGAATCCAGAAGACCTTGATGTAGTGGTCTTACCAAACATGTTTGGAGACATAGCAACAGATCTGGCATCCGTTCTCCAAGGTGGGATGGGAATGGCCGCTAGTGCCAATATTGGTGACAATCACATGCTTTTCGAACCAGTACACGGATCTTCTCCGAAGTATGCCGGGAAGAACGTGGTAAACCCAATTGCCGCAATCTCCTCGGTACAATTGATGTTCGAAACAATAGGCGCACNTCACGATGATGAAGATGCAATACTTTGCTCCGAGGTGCTAGAGAGCGCGATTTCTGCACATCTCTCTTCTGGGGGCCCTGTGACATATGATCTTGGGGGGAGTTCTTCCACTAGTGAGGTAGGAGGAGGAATTGCTTCCAAATGCATTGAAATGCTATCAAAGATGAGTTCCTAGATACTTCCTTCTGAACCTGACATCTCTCTCAATGCCTCTCTGAGAATAGCACGGTTGTCCCATTCTTCCTCCATACTGGGACCACTTAGAACCTCTGTGAGCAGGACCCTCGAAGCCCTAGAAACTTCGTCAACTATTGTCACTCCAGCCATCATAGCCGTTCTTGACAGAGGATTCAAGTCAATTACGCATACCTTCTTTCCCAAGGAAACCAGGGCTTCGCACCTGTCGCCATCTTCGAGTGGGACCAAGACCAAATCCGCCAAACCTATGCCCTCTTTGGTGCAAATTGATCGAGGCCCCTCTAGCCCCTCAATTCTGAAGTCTTCCTCAGTCCCTAGAATGCGGACCGAACGGACCTCCTCGGCCCAATCCCCTTCGAACCCATCCGGCCCAACCTCTTTAGCGATGGATTCCCGTTGCTCTTGGAGAAGAGAAATCAATCCCGCAACTCTCTCCGGTGTTCGATAATACAGATTCACCTCAATAGGGCAACCTACCACAGCAGCCACTCTAATCAGATCCTCTCCTGCAAGGACCACAGTATTTCCATTTGTAGAAATCACAGGTCTCTCTGCGGATATAAGAAGAGATGCAACACGCCTGATTGCCCTAGCCGCCGAGTCCGTTGTCCTCTCGCCCAACAAGTAGTCAAATGCCTCGCCTCTCCCATGTGCAATCATTGCAGAGTCTGCCAGGAGGCCCCGGCGGGTGCCAGCTACAATCTTCCCTCTTGCCAATAGCGACTCTCTCCGAGGGTGGCTATCTGGAATCTCCGTCATCGGGAACCCCCGATAATCATTGAGATATCTAACGGAGTAACTCCCATGTTTACAGCGCTCGAAGAAACCAGGTCTACATCTGAATCTGACACCCAGTCTCTGAGGTTCCCTCTGTTTACTCCTCCAGAACCCTCCAGAATACACCAGTTCCTGAGACCTTCACGAACCAGCTCTGCCGAAGCCATCGAGCTCAATGACGGGCCCATGTTGTCCAAAAGTAGGACAATCTTCTCACAACCCCCTCTATCTTTCTGACATTCTGACCATACCGTTGCAGCCTCTAAGGCCTGTCCGACATCACAAACCTCCACAATGCAAAATGCAGAATCTTTTTCGAAATCCACGCCTTTCACCGCCGAAGCCACAGAAGAAATGCCATTTCCCGACCCAAACTCCAGTACTGCAAGGTCATTTTCCTTGATCAATGGCGCATCCTCTCTGTTCAGACGGTGTGTAAGACCACCTCCAACGTGAACGGCCCATTTGTCCAATAGCCCCCATTCCGTCTTTCTTGTACATGCCACAGGAAAACCCTCAGAGGCGTTCAGCCATTCCGCTGTCTCAGTTGCAATTCCAGACATCCTACTGACTATGTTGAGCAACACTCTTTCACATTTCAGAACAGCCTCCGATGGTCCCTCAATAGAGAGGATTTGATCCCCACTGCCAACCATCTGGCCTTCGCCAATATGCCAAGAAACTGAGCACGAATGAAACTCTTTTCCGATCATTCGTTCAACTGCATATCTCCCTGCAATAACTCCTCTATTTCTTGAGAATACCTTCCCAACAACGTTCTCGCCAAACCCATTATCCTCTGCCAAATCATCTTCCAACATGGCACTTGTCCACCTATCAATGGAGTCCAACAACATCCTTGAGGGCTTGTCAAATTGTCCATCCTCACACAGGAGGTGAGAACGGTCATGGGGCAGTCTTTCCACGCTACCTGGAGATGTGGGCATGCCTTGAATGGTCCGAATGGTCAACCAACCATGTCCAGTCCAGATTCTGCTGCAACGAGGCATGCTAGGATGTCATCTATGGTTGCCCTGGACTGGCTCAAGCCATCCGCACTCACCCTAATGCGCAATTCTACAACATCCTCGTCCCCCACTAACTCGGCGTCGAAGTCGTCCGGGTCATCGGGCGAGATAGCGGAAAGCAGGGCAGAACCTCGATTTCTAGGGCCTTTCCAGATAATAGTAGCCTCGGCCTTACCCATCCTAGACTCCCCAGAAGCGGTTTCCAGAGGTGTACTCTTCATCTTCCGAGAACGATTGAACCACCGTCTTTAGCAAGTAGTATAGCACCATTGAGAAGAATGGAAGCCACCAGTCCTGCCCAAGCTGGTCGAAGGTGGGGCTATACTCGCTCCCACCCGTAATCACCAGAGCTACACTGATGGATGCATCGACGAACGTGTATATGACCACGCTCAGGCCGATAAGAAGGACGCTTCTCCCCGTAAACGAGCCCTCTTTCCATCGAAGAACTCCCAGAGCGAGTAAAAATGAGAAAATGGCACCAATGATCCACTGGAGAGTTTCGTCAACCAGATCGATTACTTGGAACATCTTTCCTTCTTCGGGAACGGGATCATTCATCCCTTCCCACACCGTTGCGACTGCAAGGAATATACAAACGATAGATCCGCCCCAAAGCAATGAAGAGAACAACCCACCAGTAGCGCTATCTCGCATTTCCATAGCTACCCTTTCCATCTGTGCTTCCAAGCCAAGCCCCTTCCCAAGAAGCCAAGTCCCAATTAGCAGAGGTAGCGATCCAATCAGGGCTATTCCGTTAGGTAGTATTAGACCAAGACCAAGAATCATCAGGAAAATGGCCAGAGGCACCAGTAGTCTAGCTCTGAATCTGGGATCCTCGACAGCCTTGATTATGTAATAGTAGGTCCCCTCTATCCCCTTTGATTGCCTGACGATAACCTTCTCTATCGTATCAACCCTAATCCGGGAAGTGATTATTGGAAGAGCGGCTTCGTCATCCGCTCCATCTGTAATCAGCATCGCGCTATCTGGCTGAAAGTCTTGAATGACTTCATCAAGCTGGCTTGCTATCGCCCGATCGCTTCTGGGACCCACCCGCACGTCCCCAGTAAGTATAGCAATCTCGACCTCATCTGCAGCCGCGGCACTCTCAGAGATCCTGTCATGATGATGCAGGGCTCCCAGGATTGCATTAGTATCCGACTCCTCTGGGTCGGCTATTCCTAGTCTAAGAGCTGCTGTCAGGCAGGATTTTCGTCCTACTACGGGCCCTCTGATGCCAGCTTTAACACCCAAATCGTTGTCTCTGTCTAGAGTTAGGACAAGTGTCCGGACCATGCTCCCCCTCCGTTTGCGTGGAGATGGGCAGCCTCCACTTATGAGGCATTGGCAGAACTGCTTACTTCCCTTTCGTTAGGGGACCCTTCTGACTCTCGTTCGTCATGGTATCTCCTTCTCTGCCTTGCTCGGATGTATTTCAGTGGATGCGTCAACCACTCTTGGTCGCACAAAGAGTCCTCGCCCAACTGTACCGGGCATCTAGCATTAGTCTTCAGAGTAGCACAACCATGAGGGGTGTACTCCCTTTCGAAAATCTGGTTAACTTGGTATGCCGTCGTGTCCCCATCATAGTCAGGAGCATTAGCGAAGAAACTGCAAGTCTGCTCTCTATTCAGACCTATTGACCTAGAGAAAGCTGCAAGGAAAACTCTGCCAACGTGGTTCACGTTGATACCCTGGTTCAATTCTGAAACCGCCGATTCGAAGCAGGGAGGCCAGTCATCCCTGATCGCGGCAGTCATCGGCATTTCTGACTCGACCCTTTCCGAAAGTAGGCCCATGATTCGTTCCACTGGCTCGGAGAATTTGGCGGCGAACTCATCGTCCATCTTCTCCATTCTAACTTCACAATCACGAAGAAGAGACTCTCTGATTCTTTCTTTGATCAGTCGTGCAGCCCTCTGCCTGCTCGTCTCTCCCGCTCCTGCATCCAGACAAACCCAACCATCTTTAGTTGGCCTATTTACAAGCCTCCAGTAACTTCCAGAGATTCTTGGGCACAACTCTATGAAATCGGGAAGGGGGATCCAGTATTCTGTTTGACCACTCCCGTTTTCCTCGACTCTAATGCCAGATAGATACGAGGCTGAAATAAGTGGAAAGTTCCCATCGTCCATTCCCAAAAGAACGTCTGCCCTGCTGGCTTCACCCTCAACCCATCTGGTCATCAGTCTCTCATCGAATGAGGCACAAACCACTAGCATCGCATGTAGAAAGGAAAGAACCTCGGTCATCTTACCTACATCAGTAGAGAGATCAATGCTCGAAGAGGAGCCTATGCCCTCATTCTGAAGGACGGAGTCTACCAGACGAAGCCTACCTCTGATCCTTACATCTTCTAGCCATGGCTCATCTATGATCTCAATAACTGAAATACCGTTATCTTGGAGAATCTTCCTCATGAATCCACTACTCTGTGGGAGAAATGGATATCTTGCAAGGATCCCCTCGTCTGCTATTTCTGGTGGATTGATAGGTAGGGGCACAAGCCACAGAAGACCACGAGGGTTCTTCAACACTCACCGAGCCCTTCCACTGGAGATGTCAGACTCACACCACCCAACTGATCTTTCTCCCTCAGTTCCCGCATCCATTGAGATGCAAACCGAGGTCAGGGATTTCTTTGGCTGGAGAGAGACAGATGACTTCCATAGCGCTCAATCATTGCTATCCGCCGTCGAGGACTCAGAGAATCCAACTTGGGCTAGACACAAACGACTAGCAACCCTCTCCAAACTTTACAGAAGGCTGGTAATCAGACAGGCAGACATTGCGGTTCTTGGGGCTGCCATCGAACCAGATGAGTTGCTCGCAGCACTCGAGACTCCGACGATCCTTGTTCCTGCCGATGGAGCGACTGGCGTGCTCTCGGAACTTCCAGCCTCAATATCCGATAAGGCCTGGTCTCGAATTGCCTGTGTAGTTAGCGACGCCGATGGGGGGAGTGGGACCAATGAGGCAGTTAGGAGAGCAGTTCCGATAGTTCTCCATGCGCACGCGGACAACACCGCGAACTGGAGGGACCTTCTCAATCTGGCAATGGCCCAGGTTGAACCACCAGAGTTGATACTCACTCACCAGACAACTAAGAAAATTCCTGGAATGCACAACCCAGGTGGATTCACCGATGGTGATCGTGCAGTTTGCTTCCTCTTGGCGTTGGGCGTGGAAAGGAGAAGGATTTCCCTTCTAGGAACTAGAACCGACATAGTGGGCAGGTGGTCTGGTTACACCAATGAGGAAAGAAAATTAGAGAAACTGATTTGGATGGAGAGAGTACTTGACATTCATGGATTCTAAGTGCTAGATTTCGAATGTCCCAGCCTCGACTTGAGAACCATCGCTTGGAATAGTTCCTGACATCTCCTGCTCATCTCCTCGGTTGTTCACCTTGACTGAGAACTCAGTTTCTTCCGCCTCTCCTTCTGACTCAAAGTGCTTGATCAGCACAGTATAGCTCCCAGTCGGTGCATTTTCTGACAAGGATATCTTCCTCTGTCCAGCCTTTGGCTCGAAGCCTGCCATATCGAATGATGCACCCTCGAGGCCTTCGGGTTCGAAGAACGAGACCTCCGCTCCGTCTCCATCGACAACCGAGAGTCCGAGGTCGCTATCAGATTCCCAACTCAACTCAACTGATACCCCGTCTTGGACAGTTCCCACACGGCGCCTCATTGCTTCTATTTCTCTAGCCTCAGTGAAATCTTCCTGCGCCCCTGGAACAGTTACATCTTCCTGTGTCTCCTCGGGAATCTCACCATCGGGTCCAGCAATAGCGAACTTTGCTACGAACTGCAACTCGTTGCTTTTTACTAGCGAACCCTCGTAAAACCTCTTGCTCTCCCCTATCGTTACACTTACGGTGAATGACGTGTCGTTCTTTCGATGGACTCTGGAGATCAGAGGAATCCATGAAAATATCCCTTTTGTGTGAATCTTATAGTGCCTAACTCCTATCCTGTAGACTCCCGGTGGGGGAGTCCGTGTCCAGACAATGTTCTCCACTGGAGACTTGGAAGTAGGCTTGAAGTTCATGTCAATGTCAAGCTCTCCACCACAACTGGATTTTCTGTTATCGTGGTAAACGTGCTCGCCCGAAGGCGTGATCACATGAAGGTCCAGGTCATTCCAGTTATCCCACATGAGGCTAATTTGAACAGCCCCCCTCTTCGCCCCTTCTCGTTCCAGCCTCTTCTCTAGAGCGGAGACTTCCTTTGTGCTAATTTCGGCTTCCTGGACCCCTGCCCCAATTACGTCCGACCCTGTCCCGAGGGATGATGAAGCAGTTTGGACAAGCGACCTGTCTCTTCCTCTCCCTCTTCTTCCCATTCTCGCAATGGCAGCATCAGAAATATGCTCTGGTAGATTTCGCCTAGTAGACGGAAGAATGGTCCTGCGCTTTCCGGACACTATGATTCGGTATGCTCCACTGGCTGTAGCAACGATGATGATTGCAATCAGCACGAGGGATACAGCGTCCGCCACATGACCGAACCTGCGCAGTGACTTTTCATTACATCGGTCGAATAGCCTTCAGGCAATTGCGATTTACAATTTAACGCCGGTTGTTTCATAATCATGGTTAGTCTCCTCTACGAGGAGGGGAGCGGAAGCAATGGGAACCTATGCAATCTCAAGAAGGGGCAATGAACCCCGAGAAACCCCTAGGAAAGCCTTCACGGTGGCTTTTCTCGTCATACTTCTCTTCTTGCTGCCCCTTCTTGCAAATGCACCGGAAGAAGCATCCCGGACAAACGTACTCCCCTCTTCGGGGAAGAGCACCACTGCCGACGTAGCAGTGACCGATCTATTGGTTACAACTCCATCGGTAATGGTTTCTGGAGTCCCGACTCTAGCACCACAGGAGCACATAATAAGAGTCACAATCCAAAACCTCGGCGGCTCTTCTGCGGATGGAAATCTAACTCTGAAGATCAACGGGGTCGACGTTGACTCCAGAAACGTCAGCATCAATGCGATAGACCAGGAGGACCACTTACTCTATTGGGACGCCTCGGTTGGATCCGGCATTAACATCAGGGCAGTGTGGGAGGTTAGCGGCTCATCCACAGATTCGGACCCATCAAATGACGAGATGTCACTGACCGGGGTTAACGTGGTTGCAGTCGAGGACGCGACACCGATTGCGGACTCTCTTCCAGAAGACGGCCAAAATGTCGCTCGAGCTCTTTGGGCAGGGGACATAACGGTGCTCAACACAGGAAACCAGAACTTGAGCGTGACGGCACAACTAACCCTTACTTCTTCGATATCCGGAATCCAGCATGCCGTGACATCAAACACTGTTACCGCAATTTCCGGAAGTTTGGCAAACCCGCCTGAGCCCGTGAACGTCTCCTTGTCATTCGACGGGACCAACCTGGAGGGGACGTACACTTTAGGCGGCAGCCTGCTCGTTACGGGAACATCCTCCAGTTCAGTAACAATAGAGTCCAGGACCATCACTTTCACCACGATGACAGCAACTCTGATTGCGGCAAATGACCGGAATCTAGACCCGGGGGCTTCGTCGGTCCTCAACTTCATCCTGCAGAATTCTAGAACTGAGGATGATAATTTCAC